>JBARXI010000721.1:0-4962 GCA_049647275.1 Microcoleaceae cyanobacterium | reverse complement strand
AATTAACTGGTTTTTCTAAATTAAATAACTGAATTAATTCGTTTTCTCGACTATCATCCTGTACTGTCATTAATTGGAATAGGGATAAATAATTAACTTGAGAAGATCAATAAATTTTAGTCTTTTGCTCCCTGCATTAAAAACAACCATAACTGATAACTCCAAATAACCAATTTCCCAGGGCGGAATGAATCAAAAAATTATATAATTCTCTAGATTTCCATAACTCTTGTAGACGCGTTCCATGATAACTAAATAAAACTATAAAACAAAAAAGATGAAACTGATGATTTTGAATTAAAGGTATATAAAATGCCCGAATTTTTCGATTATTGATTAATTCCGAAATAAGATGTAAAGCAGCAATTATAAACACAATAAAAAATACAGGCCCAAATAAATGATAAGCGATCGCCTGACTCAAATCTCCTCTTGTAACTGCTATAAAAGAGCGAGTTAAACCCCATCCAGGGCAAGGAATACCGATATAACGTAACAGTGGGCATCCTAGAAATGGTATTTCCCAGCCAAAATTTAAAAGGTAACTACCAATAATAGGAAGAAGAGCGATCGCCAGACAAATATATCGCTGATGTCGCTCTTTATAAGATAAGAATTCAGAAAACTTTTCCATTCAATTTATTTATCGACTACGCAATATATCCCAACCAAAACAAGTGAGATAAATTACAATTGTTGCTACTTGCTGAAACATGACTAATTCGATAGTTTTGAGCAAAAAATTAGTCTCTGATTGAGAATAAGTAGCCATCGACCCCCCTGCCAAAATAGCAATAAGAATCAAAAAAATTATTTTCCTGTACTTAAGTTTGAGCATTGTTCAAATTATTCCTGTAGTTAACCAATATTACTACTCCTATTGTTGAATATATTTTAGGTAAATGCTACATATCCAAAGAGGAATAAAGCTCCACAGGGAATTAGACATATCAGCAGTAACCAGGGAGACTTATCCAACTTTTTAAATATTGTCACCCAAGCCATAATTAACTTAATAGCAGCAATAATATTAATCAAAGGAATCAAAGCCAAAATCGTCCATAATACAGGCTTTTCTTCATCACCAGCCTTGAAATTAATGTATGTACCTAAAATTGGAATCCAAGCAAACCAAGCATTTTCAACATTTAATTTTTGGTAAATCTTATAACAGAAAAATGCCATTATTAAGTATCCAACTAGACTACCTCCAGCATGACCTGGGTCTAATTCTGGCTGTTGAGTAGTTGCTTCCTGTGCTAATAAAATTGGTAACATCATACCAATTGCGGAATTAACCCATGAAAATTCATTTAGATATAGCATTTATTTGTCCTCATCCATGAAAATTAATAACAATTGAGATTTTTATCTATGACTTAGTAAACTTTAATAGTCAAAATATTAGAATTATCAAAGTTTTTGTTTTTTTAAAGATTTTAACTTGAATATATCTGGCTGAAAATTTAACTAATAGACTAATAGGACGAGAAAAATATCAAAATTTATAACAATACAGTTCATCATAATGGCTATGGAAAAGGATATTCCCAAAAGCCTTACTAGCTGACTGGTGGATTGTATTTATATACGACAAATATAGAAAATTTAGAAGTAAAAAATAATATATTTAGTGACAACAAATATTTTCAGATAGGTTGTAGTGGGGATTATGAAAAGGAAGATTTTCAAGCTAAAAATATCAACATTGAATACAACCTCATATTCAATCGAGATGAGAGTATTACTTATCCAGTTTATTTAGAGGAATGGGCAAAAGATTATGTATATGGTATGAATGGAAATAATGCTGTTGTAGGAGACCCTTTATTTGAAAATGCTGTAATAGGAGATTTTTCTTTGCAAAGTTCATCTCCGGCGATAAATGCAGGTATTCCCGAACAAAACTATAACGATGCTGATAGCAGTCGCAACGATATAGGCGCTATTTACGATGGAAAAAAACAAGATTTTTGGTGGCTGACCAACTTCCCACCAAAAATAGAAGCTTGAATAAAAAAAACCGTAGGGGTAATTCATGAATTATCCCTACGGTTTCAAAATGATATTACTCCAACACAACATATTTCGCATCAACAGGCATTTGAAAACTTACCTTCGCACCATTCCGCTGTAACTCCACCTCATTCCTCAGTAAACCATTCAGATCCAGAGCGATCGCCTTAGTCAACTTAGAATTATTCACAGTCACACTCACTTTATTATTAACAACCGCCCAAGGAGCCTCACCATAGCGCACAACCTCAAAACCCTCTTTCTGAGAACCCTTGCCATCCTTCCAACTAACCCGACGCTCGCTCCAACCAGTCGGTCTTGCCACAGTGCCCACCTGCACCAAAAGTTTCTGTGACGAAGCGATCGCCTTATCATCCATCGACACCACCATCACCGTCGCATACTCATCATCAGACAAAATCATTGTATCAGCCAATTCAAACTTACCCACCTTACCCAAAAAACCAGTCACACCCTGAGCTTTCGGACTATTCACAGTACAAAAACCCTCACCATAATTCCACTCAACCTCCCCAGTCACCGAGCGCACAACCTTCCCCTGCTCATCTATATATTTATCTAACTCCAACGTCTGAGTTTTACCAGACTTGCCATCATAACTAACTTCCACAGGCCCCACCAAAAACGCCAACGGGTTGACACCCTGAGAAAAACTAGCACCCTCCCCAACATTTTCCTTGTCGCGGTTGGGGTCAAAACTACGAGTCTCAGCAATAATAGGTAAACGACGCTGCCACATATCGTCAAAACTACGCTGCTCTTGCACCACTGGTTTACCTTTTTCGATATAACCCATACGATACATTAAAGCCGCCGCCGGAAAATTACCCAATAACTCCGGCGTAGCAATTACCCATTTACCAATAGAAGGCAAATATCCGTTAGCAGAAGATGGTTGTCGCCATTGAGTTTCCTTGGTCGCAAACCAATAATATCCATCTACCCCTGTCAAAGACTGAAAAACACTCACCAAAAACGGCCCTTCAGACTGATAACCCAAGGGTGGCACCCAAGAGCTTTCCGGAATAATCATCGGATATCCTGCAACCTGTTTGAGATTAGTGGGGAGAGAGCGGGGGTCAAAAAGTACGGAACGGTTTGTAAATTTATCGCCGTTGATAATTGCCCAACCCCGATGCTTACCTTCATGACCGCCACCATTATAATAACGATTCACTGCCATTATATCGGTGGAAGTATAGGAGTAGCGTTCTGCGTCGTTGAGTCGAATGGGGTCGGCAGTTTTCCAGTTACCGGCATTGATTAACTGTTTCGTGCCAATCTCTTCCCGAAGGAAACGAGTAATTTCGGCATTGAAATTACGCATCGTTTCAGTTAAAAATTGAGTTTGGTCTGCCAAACGTTTTGCTTTGCCACTATCTGGTTTTTGCTGGGGTTTGGTCATTTCCCAGAGCGGATAAAAGCTGACTAAATTTTGCTTAAAGTCGTCGCCCTCAATGGTTGTATTTTGCCAAGATGTGGATGCTTTAGTTAAGTCGCCATATTTTTGCTTCAGCCAGTCGCTAAACTGACCGCGGAGAATGTCTAAGTCGCGACCTTGGATATTATTAAATGTCCAGAATAAGAGGGAGTCTTCATTTTGGAGTTGCAGAATAGCGATCGCTGTTTCGTCTTTCAGTGCGATACCGGTATAAGGGTTGACTGGCTCTAACAATTCCCGCAACCAGCCTTTGTAAGCAGCTTGTAATTCGGGATCGAAAAATAATAACCCCTGCAAATTTTTACTATCTCTAGGAATACCCCAGTTAGATTTCGGTTTAGCAGCCATCGCCCAGTATGGGGAAACTGTCATATATATTCCCTGTTTTTTCATTGCTGCAACATACTGCCAGAGTTGCTCGCGGGCTTGGCGATCGATTTCTGTTAACTGGGAGTTTTCATCTTTGGGAGAAATTTGACCGTGCCAGCGCACGAGGTTAACTCCCCGTTTAGCCAGAAACCGAGCATGGTCTGTTAACGCTTCAGAATTTTTGCGCCAAACATAAGAGTTAACTGCCCAAAAACGAATTGGTTTGCCGTCACCTTTTACAAAGTCATCCCCATCTGCGGAAAGACGAATAAAGCCAGACTCACCCGCAACTGTTTCGTTAAGGTAGCGCAGGTCAAGTTTAGCTTCTGAGCTGTAAACATCTGGCTCTGGTTGAAACGCCCATGTATCTGTTTGGGAAAATACCTCTGCGGTGGAGTCTCCAGATTTAGATATACCCTGTGGAATGAAATCTTGTCTAGTTGTGAAGACAATACTGTCGATCGCCCCGTGATTTTGCAATTTACTATCCATGCGAAATTCTATTTTATTCATACCTGCTGAAAGTGCAACTTTTCCCACATCTATCCAAGCGATAAACCGTAAGTCTGACTTATCATCAGCAGCAATATTTAGGCGATCGATAGATTTCCTACCATCCACCGAAACCCACTTCCCACCATTGAGTCGATATGACAAAGATGATTTCACGGGATTAGCTCGCAGCCAAAAGAAATATTCTCCTGCTTGGGAAATCTGAAATTGATATTCCACTAAACCTTGTTTTTCTGGATTAAAATTTGATAGCCAGTCACCCCCGGATAATTGCTCTTTTTTTACTTTGTCATACCATCCCGGATGAGGAGTGACATTTGCTTTGTGGGGTGTTTCTCCTTCGAGCCAAATCAAGTTGGAATTAGCGTTAGTTGTAATTGAGCAAGCATTTAATCCAACTGTAGCTAAACAAATACCTTTAATGCTAATTTTTTTCCAATTAGACAATTTTAAAATAGACATTTTATTCCTAATTTTCTCATGATTTTTTTATCTCAATATCTAATTTTCACTCACTGAGGATTTGTATTTATAGTTCATTATTGTAGGGTGCGTTATTCCAAATTTAAGAAAGATTGTTACAGTAAAATCTTCTGCTTAAC
>JBARXI010000720.1:0-6351 GCA_049647275.1 Microcoleaceae cyanobacterium | reverse complement strand
GAAAGTGACTTCATTAGTTACTTTTTTTTGCTCAAAACTTCTGACTTAAATAGTACAAAAACACTTAGTATGTTTAACTATACTTGACTAGATATGACTATATTTGCGTACAACGTTTATTATACTTCAAGAGTCACCAGTCTGTATGCTACTTTTTATGTTACGATTTGACGTGCGGGATTTGGGTTAAACTAAATATGAGATTCTAACAGGCCAAAAAAAATTATGCACATTGAAAACCAGTCTAGTATTGATTCGGCAGAACTAGGACGTCGGGCGGAGCAGCTAATTAGAGCTGCTTCCAATCGTTATCGGATTGTGGTGCAAGTAGCTAATCGTGCCAAGCGCCGTCGTTATGAAGATTTTGATAATATCGACGAGCAAGTGATGAAACCAGTGCTTCGGGCCATAGTAGAAATGTCTGATGAGTTGATGCAGCCAGAAATCATCAGTGATGTCAGCACTCATATAGATAGATAAATTATAGATATAGTTTATTAACACTGGCGATGAGCAAGAAGCGATGGCTCAAATATTTCCAAGTTACTATCAGTGTAGCGAGTCTAACATTGGTGGTTGGGGGAGCTATGGAACTTTTAGGAACTGATTTACCTAGTACAGCAGACCCTTCCACTTATCTATTTAGTCATAACTCAGACCAAGAAACAGGTTTAATATTTCCTGAATACCCACTCAAGATTACTCAACGGCAGGTTAGACCTACGGATGTATGGCCGTTTGTATATGAAAAGATACCAGATTTGCCATTAGAAAATGATTATATATCTCAGGAAACCGGGGAAGTTGATAGTGAGAATACTTTAATATCACGTTTGATTCGGTATCATTTTTATGTTAAAGGTCGTCCTCCTAATTATCGGTTTGATTGGAAGTTAACATTGGCAGATTATCTGGGAGCTAACGACTATCTACAGTCATCGGTGTATCCTGGTCACAATGCTTTGACAGAAAATCCGATGGAGGGCGATCGCGAAGCTATTCAAAGTTTGACCCGCTCTCAAAGGGAGACTTTGGTTAATCGATTGGTGGATATTTTTGGTGGTAATCCCAACCCCCCATCAATACCAGAAGTAAAACAGAGAGATAATTCTCGGCAATCTGCTCCAAAAGCTCCAATACTTCCACGACCAGGAGATGCAGATTTACTTAAGTTCTAATACTATGGAACAAATACTCAAAAGTGGATCGGGTTGGCGGTTAGGTTGGAATCCCCAAGCAGCAGAATTTCATGGTTTAGTGGGTGGGGATGATTGGTCAATTGAGTTGACTGAAGCCGAAATTAATGATTTTTGCCGACTATTAGGTCAGTTAAGCAAAACCATGGGTCAGATGGCAAATGAGTTGATGGATGAGGAGAGAATAGCCTGTGAAGCTGAAAGTGATTTGATTTGGATGGAGCTGGAAGGGTTTGCTGAAAGTTACACTGTTCAATTTATCTTGAATCAGGGGCGTAGGGGAGAGGGTAAGTGGCCTGTAGATGCTGTACCGGGTTTAGTTCAGGCGGCACAAATGTTGAAAATTTTTTGATTCATTTGTCTGACATTATGCTACAATAAATCAATGTGCCGTTAAATATTTTGATATTAGTTGCACAAATAGTGTAAAGTGTGATAGAATAACTAAGGTCATCGGGGCGTAGCGCAGCTTGGTAGCGCACCACTTTGGGGTAGTGGGGGTCGTGGGTTCAAATCCCGCCGCTCCGATTGAAAATCAATATCCAAAATACACCAACTAGCAATTAAATATGTATATAAGCTACTCTAGAGTTTAATTTAGCTCTAGGGTATCTTTTTTTTGCTTTAATTGATTTGTCAAAAGAAAAGGAAAAAATACGATTATCTTAGGAAATTAATATATTAGAATTGGATCTTCAGATAAGGTATAAGTAGGGGTAGGAGTCAGGAGTCAGAAGTCAGGAGAAACGGGAAATGAGCGAGGAGGTAGTCGGATATTTTATCCCTCGATTTTTCTGCGATAGTCAGCCTTTTATCCTAACTTTTTGGTCTCTCAAGCTGAAAGGCGTTGCACTTTTTTTCACTTCTTTAAAGGCTAAAACTTTTATCTGTCAATACTTTGATATTAGATCGGTAAGCCATACTTAAAAACAGGAAATAAAAAAATGAAATACTTTTCAGTTGTCATGGAGTTATTACGAGAGCGCCAGCAGTTTTTAGAACAGATTCGGCAGGGTACTCAACTCAAATCTAAAATTTTAGGTTTATTAATTTCTAGTGCAGTATTTTTTGCTATTTATGGTGCAATAATAGGTAGCTCAAATAGTTGGCTACAAGCATTATTTTCGGCAGTTAAGTTACCAGCATTATACTTATTAACTTTAATTATTTGTTTCCCGACATTGTACTTCTTTAATGTCATGTTTGGTTCTAAAAAAACTTTTGAACAATTTTTAGCATTATTAATGACAGCAATTGCTTTAATTGCAGTTTTATTGTTTGGGTTTGCACCAGTTAGTTTATTTTTTCTTTTGTCTATAAATAATTATCTATTTTTTGTATTATTGAATGTCATAATTTTTGCAGTCACAGGTTTTTTAGGGGTACAATTTTTTTATCGGGGAATGAAATTCCTATCTGAAGAAGATTTAGAAGGCAAAGAAATTAGATTAAAGATTTTGCGCTTTTGGTTAGGATTATATGCTTTTGTTGGTTTTCAATTGGGATGGACTTTGCGACCTTTTTTTGGATTACCAGGAGCACCTTTTCAAGTTTTTAGAGACAAAGGAGATAGTTTTTATTTAATGATTTTCAATGCGATCGCTCAACTTTTAGGTTTTAATTGAAGTCGGGAAGCAAGAAAGATATTTTATTTATTTCGGTAGGGAAAGGAAAGATGGAGTGATGATTAAGTACCGGATCGTAAATAAAGTTAATTTTAAAGTATCGCAATAGAGTTTTGGTCTCTAAACCTGTATAGAATCACCAAAGACATACAAAATTAAGTTTGGGTTTGGGCAAATTTAGTTGGTGTAGTTATGTTACTTTTAATTTGTCCTATCTACTTAGACTATTGCTCCAGTAATTGTAAAGATGGAGAAATCTAGTTTGTTTATAGCGCGACAGAAAGAATTCACCAGTTAATAATATACAAAAGTTAATAATATACAAAAGTTAATAATATACAAAAAAACAGATATCATAAATCTTACAAACTTCTACATTTTGCCTTCTGCTTTCTCCCTTCTTGTACTAATTTGTAGTCCCCAATATCATAAGTTACAAAAACGTGGTTTTTATGAACTACTGAAAATCAGGTTATTACAGCATATTTTAGGTATATGAAGTACAAACATTTAAGACCTAGCCCGATCGGACGGTGTTTAAATAAAACTTTGTTAGTTCAGGCATATTACCCGTCAGTGGTATACCTCACAAAAGATGAAATCCCTGTATATCAAAATCTACCAGGTAGTTATAAATTGCCTCTAAAGAAGAAGGAAAAAAAGAAAATTCAATCAAACCTATACAATAACATTTGATTTACGTTAATTAGAGAATTATTATGGAACCAGATTTACCGGAGTTGAAAATTAGAGATTCAGAGTTAGAGGAATTAATCGGTACAACTTTGAATGAGTTATTAATGGTGAATTTATATCACTTATCTAGTGGTTACACTCAGAGGCAATTTTTATCAATTACGTTGAATCAAGTTGTGGTATTTAGTTTGACTTTAATTATTTCTCTACCTCTAACTCTGGTTATTACTACTAATACAAACTATGCTCCTGATGACCCTCGGTTAATTAGTCTATTTATCAAAATTGTTATAGGTATATCATTAGGTATTACTGTCTGCTGGAATATTTATATGTGGTGGAAAACTAAACCACTTACAGAACTAGCAAAATTGCAAAATGAAGTGAAAAAATATAATGAAGTAATTGAAGCTGTAGAGATTATTGATAGACTGGCAAAAGTGGGAAATTTAGAAGTGAATTTAATTAACCGCGAGGATGTAATTCAAGCATTGCAAGTGACGCGAGAAAGTTTAATTTGTGCTTTACAAACAGAAAGAATTTTGCGTGAGAATCAAGATTTTATTTTGAGGCGGTATGAGTTATTTGCTAGTATTGAAAATAATCTGGCTGCTTTAATGAATTTTGATGTCAAAAATCAAGCAAGTGAATATGGAAAATTATTGAATGAAGCATTAGATATTGGTATGAGCGTACAGAAAGAAGTCCGAAAGTTACAAAATAAAAGTTAAATAGGGCAAATATAAAATAGTTTGAGTTTCCCTAATTTATTGATAATTATACAAGTTTTATAGCAAAAAATAAGTAGGGTTTGCTGAAAAAGTCTGATGGTGATGATAGGCAACAGGGAACAGGCAACAGCGGTGCGACCCCGCGACGACGACAGCTCGCTTGCGGAACGCGCACTCCTGTGAGGCAACAGTTTAGACTATCTGCTACGGCCAAATTTTCAGCCTTGTCAGGGGAAAAGTATTAGCATTTTGAGACTACAACAGCCAAAAACCTTGCACTTTTTCAGAATAAAAAAACCTGTAAGCCTTTACAGCTATTGATTACAATTTTATTCAGCAAACCCTAAGTAGGTGTCGGACATAGACTAATGATGAATCGTAAAACACCAGAAATGCTTTTATTACTGTTCCCAGTTAAGGTTTTAATAAGCTCCCTGCTATATTTGAGTTTTATAAAAAATCTTATCACCAAATAAAAAAGAGAGGATAAGTAAAAATTTTGAATTTTTTATACATTTTGGAGTTTTTCCCAACTAATCCTAATTTGGTTATAAAAAATTTTAGAAAAGTCAATTTTAACTGAAAACAGGCATAAATTTTGTAGGTCCCTAATCCGACGGCTACCCTACCTGACTTCTGAACAGGTGACTTCTCACCACAACTAAAATATTACAACTGAAATAGGACTGCTATATACCAATTAACAATAACGAGGAAGTTAATTTATAACAACACCGATATTTCCTACCTTCCCTTAATATCTATCCAATATTCAAAAAAAATGGTATTAGATTGTCTAGAATAAATTAGCAATCTTCTATGATACGATCGGTTATAATTGCCTAAAAAAAGTGCTTTGAAAAACTGGGGTTAGATGGAAAGAGAACCTAATTATTATGAAGTTATAGGAGTATCCAAAGATGCTACCTTAGAACAGATTAAAAAAGCCTATTATAATCTAGCTCGTCAGTATCATCCTGATGTAAATCCAGGGGATATAAATGCGGCAGAAAAATTTAAAGAAATTAATTCAGTTTATGAAATTCTTTCTGACCCATTGAAACGATCGCAATATGACAATACCCTAGGGGAAGCAAAAGAACTATATAAGCGAGGAATTGCCAGAAGTCAACTTGGAGATTATCAAGGTGCAATAATAGATTATACAAAAGCACTTGAATTGAATCCTAACTGGGCAGAAGTTTTGTATCACCGAGGATTTGCTCGTTATAAAATGCAAGACTATCGAGGAGCTAATACCGATTATACTCAGGCATTATTTTTAGACCCCTATTTAGTAGAAGTTTACTATTACCGGGGTTTATCTAGAATGAAATTAAGGTACATTCAAGCAGGGATGGAAGACTATACTAAAGCATTAGGAATAAATCCCAATTTTGCTCATGTTTATTATCAGCGTGGTTTGGTTTATCTGGAGCTAAAAGAAAATCGTCTAGCTATAGAAGATTTTAGAAAAGCTGCTAAACTTTTTGCCGAGCAAGGAGATAGAGCTAATTCTCAAAGAGCACTAGAAGCTATTAAAAATTTAGACAGTTTTTCCTGGGAACAAATATTAGATGTAATCAAGACAACTTTTCAAGATGCTTGGACAGCAGCAAAGACTTTTCTTCCTCATCCTATAAGTGGATTACTACCCGCTTTTGCTAAGTTAGAACAAAAAAAAGCACTTAATGTAGCAATTCTATTTGGATTAACATTTGAAGTTTTATTTGTACTGGGAACAAGTCTAATTTTACAGCGATTAGGTGAAGCTAATCATACAGGTTTTTTATTATTAATAATTATTGGTATTATTCCCTTTGTTAACCTGACTGTTACTAGTGGTTTTGCCAGACTCATATTTAAAACCAATGGTAGTTTGACAGGAGACTTATTTATCGCAGGTGCATCTTTATTACCTCTAGGTTTGCTAGTTTTGGTGAGTGGAATCTTAAATAATTGGGTAATTAGTGCTATTTTAGCTGTCTTTGCTCTTTGTTATATGATTCTAATTATGTATAGTGGTTGTCATCAAATTTCTCATATTTCTGAAGATAAATCTGCTTTGACAGTGCCTGTAATGTTACTACTGAATTGCTTACC
>JBARXI010000719.1:0-3397 GCA_049647275.1 Microcoleaceae cyanobacterium | reverse complement strand
GCGTAATACACTACTAAATCTCAATCTAAAGTGGTGCGTTACGACGGATTGTAAATGGTTTTGAAAGCTGAGAATTTAGCCTTCTAACTGAGCGTAATACACTACTAAATCTCAATCTAAAGTGGTGCGTTACGACAGATTGTTAAATGGTTTTGAAAGCTGAGAATTTAGCCGTCTAACTGAGCGTACAGTAATCCACTGATTTTAGGTTACCCTGATGGGAAGCAAGCTACATTCCTCAACCCAACCTACACCTAGCCAAAATCCAACATCTTCTTTTCGTGCATCTATATTAAGACACATTTGAATTAACTCACAACAATAAATTTAGGAGAATTAACAATGACTTTAATTATAGGAAGCAAAAAATCCACCACTACACCATTCATCCCCGGTACTCCAGAAATTTCCCACAGTCGCAAACTACTCAACAAAATGACAAACAACTGGTCGCGTCGCGCCAAAGTTGTACAAGCAAAAAAGCATAACCTAGACTTCAAAAACCCAGAGCTAGCATTCGACCCTGCGAGAGACGACTTCAGAATAGACCTGTTGCCGTTTAAAGACCATCCTGCTTTCTTAGAAGCATCGCCCAAGATGCAGCAACAAATTCTCTCCTGTGGCTGGATAGCTTACAACGAGAAAACAGTTGATATTGAGTCAAAAGTTGTTTCTCCTGCTTGTAACCATATCATCTATCAGGAAGTACCGGGAGTTGATGACGGAGTAGGGCGAGAAATTGCTAGCGAGACTCTCGTGGATGAAGCTTACCATGTATTATTGGTAATGCAGGCTTGCCGAATTACACGACAACAGCGCGGACTCCAGTCACTGAAGTTGCCTAGCTTCAACTTAGTTAAACAGATGCTCCTCGAACAAGCTAAATATTCTCAACCTTGGCAAAAAATATTAGTTCAAATTGCTACTGCCACTGTTTCGGAAGTCTTCATTAGCGACTACCTAAATTTATTAGCCAAGGATACTAATATTCAACCAATGAATCGCCTAATAGTTGATACCCACAGACAGGATGAAATGGCTCACCATAGTATTTTTACAAATTTAGCTCAATGTATTTACAGCGAGTTAAGCCCCCAACAGCAAGAATTTTTTGCTGATATTCTCCCCTTACCAGTGCGCTGGTTTGCTAATTCAGAGTTGGAGGTTTGGCAAACAATGCTGGAATATGTAGGCTTTTTAAAAACCCGCGAAGTCATCGCTGACTGTGCTGTAACTGATGAGGTAAATTTAACTCGCGTTGATTATTCTGGTGTGATTCAGCTAGCTGAAGAGTTAGGTGTTTTCAGCTCACAACAGGGTATTGATAGTTTTGGCAGACAAGGTTTGCTCAAATAGGTAGGGAAGTTTTCTAGCCAGAAAAATTCAAGGTTATCTCAAAATAGTGGGATGACTCTTTCCCCGCCAACTTCGATTTTATTGCACGCTTTCAGACTTTACTTGATTAAAAATTTTTACCATGAAAAACGCTATCGTAATTAGACACATTGCTTTTGAAAATCTAGGCAGCCTTGATGTTGTACTTGAGGAAAAAGGATATGCGAGCGAGTATCTAGAGGCAACTCCTGGTTTTCTAGATGAAATCGACCCATTGACTCCAGACCTAGTAATAATTTTAGGAGGTCCAATTGGAGTTTATGATGAACAGGATTATCCTTTTATCAGTCAGGAGTTAGATTTGCTAAAACAACGTCTTGCTGCTGAAAAGCCGACATTAGGAATTTGCCTGGGAGCGCAACTAATGGCGCGGGCATTGGGAGCTAGAGTTTATCCAGGAAATGGTAAGGAAATTGGTTGGTCTCCTATACAACTAACTAAGTCTGGTGAAAATTCTCCACTCCAATATTTGACTCTAGAGGAAACGGCGGTATTACATTGGCACGGTGATACTTTTGATTTACCTGACGGTGCGATTCATTTAGCCTCTAGTGCTGCTTATGAGAATCAAGCTTTTGCCTGGGGAAAGTCGGCTCTAGCGCTACAGTTTCACCCTGAAGTTACTGCTTCAGGATTAGAACATTGGTTTATTGGTCATGCTTCTGAGATTGCTTCTACACCTGATGTGACTGTCAGCCAGTTACGTTTGGATACTATGAAATATAGCCAGAATTTGGAAACTCAGGCGAAATTATTTTGGCAAGCTTGGTTGACTCAGGTGGAAAATGAACCGGTTTTATTAACACAGGAGAATGCTTTATTGGTTTAACTAACCTGGTGGTTGCATAGTAGTGGGGTGGGTAAATGTTATGATTGATATCAATGGTAAATAAGCGCCATATTTGCGTGATATTGGCCCACCCTACCTAACTTGGTAGGTCGTAGGGTGTCGCTAGTCTGACCAAGCTACCATTCGATACCACTCCACCCACTATTTTCTTTCTGACTCCCTCTTCAAAAGGAGGCTTGGGGAGGATACCTTCTTTAACTCGTCAAAATTAACAAACTTTATAATCATTTCAAGAAAATTAACATGAATATCAAAAAAATTGTTCGTCTCATCTGTGTTATTGCTTTAGGAGTAACTTTTGCTCTATCCAGCAGTGCCAAAGCACAGTCTCAATATCAGGTTACACCTATTGCTAGCTCTGCTGATATAGAAATTAGTTCCACTAATGTTAAATACATCAAAGATTTAGAACTTTTAGTATTTGAACAACAGGTTAAAGGTACTATTGGTGAAACGATGCCAAAATCTGTGGGAAATTTAGATGGTGCGCCTGTTTTAGGTTATGTTTTTCCCACCACGCTTTTATCTGAAGATGTCGGTTTTAGCAAAACTGAGGGAATTGTGGCTTTAGCTGTCACTTCCCATCCCGATTTTGATGACACCCCACTTTGGGATGAAAATAATGATAGTGATTTCAAAAATGATGGTGGTATTTTTCATACTCACTGGGTGGTTTTAGCCCCCAATGACCAAGTGGAAGGCGGGCTTGCTGTGAAGGAGTTTCGTAAGGAAGATTCTAGTGTTGTTTTGCCTCCGACTAATCCAGGAATGCCTATGTATATGGACTCCCCTGGCTTTGAGGTTATTGCTGATAGCAATTCTCTGAAAGTGTTAATTCCACGGCAAAGAGTCAATGGCAAAACTGAGTTTAAGTTTGATGCTGTAACCGCTTATATGGAGGTTAATACTTCGGATAAAAACAGACCAATGCTTGGGGTTTATCAGGTTTATAGTGTAAGCTCTGGTGATTTGAGTCTGCCTTATTCTGTGGCACAACAGTAGAATTATTAGTCAGTGGTAGGTGATGTTGTAGGGTTAATTGATGAATTAACCCTACAATTATGCAGTTCAGTAGAGTGGGTGTTCAATATAGCAATCCTATTTCAGTTATAAATTTTTGGTGGTGGTAGGTGGTAGGTGTTAGGTATTAGG
>JBARXI010000718.1:0-3464 GCA_049647275.1 Microcoleaceae cyanobacterium | reverse complement strand
GGGATAGCAAAAAATATCCATTAGTTCAATCACAGAACGAATATCTTCTACATAGCCTTGAAACTCAAATCTTTCTTTGACTTGTAAAGCTTCAGCCTGTCTCTTTAATTTTGGATAAGCATCTCCTTTGCCACAAACAATGAACTTGACATTTGGGATATTAATTTCTGCGCTCATTGGCACATAATTAGGGTGCATTTTAACGAATCCTACTGTACCGATGTAGCCAATATTAAAAGTGTCGTGGGGTTGGGGAGAAATATTAGCAATTCGTGCAAAATCTGTTGCTCCATAAATCATCCCTGTTTTTTCTAATCGGATTTTCTCTGGCAATTGTTGAAAAATAGGACTTTCATGAGCATAAGGACTGGTAGTTAGGGCAAAATCAGCATAATCAATTAACTCCTTAGTAATAATCTGTGGTGGATAACACCCAGCTACGTTGAATTTGATTAGTAGTCGCATTGGTGGAAGTCCAGATCGTAGGAACTCATACATTTCTGGAGTGTTCCAAAAATGTAAATGTACGATATCTGCATTGACAATTTCCTGTAGAATTGCCTCCCTATTTAGCGAAGCTAGTACATTCATACCAGTTTCTTTTGCTATTTTAATGGCAGCTGATTCAGCAGAAAGCAGGGAAACTATACGTTGCTTATAATCTGAAAACAGTGATAAATATTTGGCTGTAGCTATTAGGGAACGGAAAGCTCCTCCCACAGAAGCTTGACGAATAATATGAAGAATTTTTATCATAACTTATACTCCAAAATCACAAATTAAATAAACTTACTCAAAATCAAGACTTTTATTAATTAAAATTAAAGTGATTAACTACCACTCATTATTTATTAATTTACTCGCAGTGCGAGCCACAATAGAGTCTAAATTTTTGATTGCAAATTGATTCTTTAGACGATGATAAAAGGCTATATCCATTCCATTTTTTTGTTTTATTATTTCAATTAAATCTTGAGATATTTCTCGCTTATCCTTTCTGTTTTTAGTGACTTTTTGTTTGTTATATGATTGATTATTCCAACCCAAAAGTTTGTTTAAAATTTGTAAAAAATCATCAAAGTTTTCTTGTATTCCCACTGCTAAAAATTGATTAAAAATATTTTGATGAGCTAAATCCATAATTTCTTTTGCACTTCCTACCATTAAGCCTGCTATTTTTTTTACTTGTTCATTTCTAGGGCAGTTATTAGATATTACAAAATCTTCTAGACTCATATTTTTAGATAAAAGTTCATTGTGTAGTCGATGATTTGGTTCTTCACGAATAAAATAATACATAGAAATAATTCGATCCACTGGTTCTCGAATAAGAGTTATGTAAATTGCTGATTCAGGTAAATACTTGTGAAGGCCATAAGGCATATGTCCCACATAGCAACTAATCCTTTTTTTATCATACTCAGATATCTTTTGAGCTGCTTCGAGAGGAGATTGGCTGACTTTAAGCAAGTATACTTTGTCTTGAGGATACTGACTTAAAATCACAGAACGTAGAGTCGTTCCTGCTGTTTTTGGGATATGGGGAAATATCAAAATTTTACTAGAAAGTTTTTGTTGGATCTCAGATAGATTCATTACTTGTTCACCCTTGACAAATCTAATTATCAATATTAACCTATTGAAAGTATATTTCTTGTTATCTAAGGTAGAGTCTTATTTTTCGATTCAGGAAAACTATTTTAACTAGACTGAACTAATTAACTCTTTTTGAGCTAAAGCTTCAGCAAGTTTTTTATATACACCTATACCAATATCAGGTCTAAGTTGAATCGCTTTTTTATAACAAGCAATTGCTTCAGTCAATTGACCTTCCTGTTGTAATGCTTCTCCCAGTAGATTGTAAACTCCATGAAATTTGGGATTGAGAGTAATAACATAACGGTAATTTTCTATTGCTTCTTGATATTTTCCTTGCTTCATTAGTAAATTTCCTAGTTGATGATAGGCAATGAAATAGTCTGGAGAAATTGCAATTAAATTATTGTAAACTTTAACAGCTTCTGCCAAACGACTTTGTTTTACCAAAGCATTTGCTAATTTTTGGTAAGTTTTAGTATAATATGGGTTGATATTAATAGCATTTTTATATGCTTTAATTGCTTCCTCACAAAGCTCTTTTTTACTTGGAACATCAACATCCCCCCAGTCTACATTTCTAATTAAAGTATTTCCCAGGCTATAATAGAATAAAAAACGTTGTGGTTCTATACGAATAGCATGCTGATAGTAGCTGATACTTAAATCAAAATAATTTTGTCTATCCAATTCTTGAGCAATTAGCCAGTAAAGTTCGGTATAATTGGGAAATTTTTCAATGACTAATTTATAATTTTCTCTATCATCTTTTGAGCTGTTGTTACCAAGAAAATTATCTTTAACAACTTGCCTGAAATTTTTATAGATATCAACAGAATCTGGTTGAATATCTAATGCAAGCATATACATTGAAATTGCTTCTTTATGATTCCCGATTTGTAATAATATTTTTGCTAATTTTTGATATGTTTCAAAGCTACTTGGTTTGATTTTAAGTGCGTGACGATAGCAGTCAATAGCTTCGTCCAAGTTTTCTTCTTTAATCCAGGCATCTGCTATTTTCTGATAATATTCAAAACAATCAGGGTTAAATTGTATAGCTAACCGATATACTGTTGTTAATTTAACCTCCCACTGTCTTGAATCTACTTTTTCTAATCCTTCCAATGAAGAGTATAGTTTTTTATTTAATTGTAGCGCTTTTTTATACATATCCACTGCATGGTCGAACTTTTTTTGCTTAGTCAGACAGTTTCCTATTTGCAAATAAGCTTCATGGTTATTTGAGTCAATTTCTATTATACTTTGATAGATAATTATTGATTCATCAAATTTAGCTTGTTGAGCCAAGATACTAGCTAACTGTAAACATAAATTAACGTCTTGCTTAATTTCCAAAGCCTCATAATAAAGTTCTATATCTTGAGGATGCTTTTCAATAGCTTTTTGATAATAATTAAATGCTGATTCTTGACTTATTCTTATTTGTTGGCGTAGTGAGTTTGCTAACTTCCGCTCAATACTAGGTAAGTTTGAATTTAGCAGTATAGCCTGACTATAAGCCTCAACTGCCCCTTCCCAATCCTCCAAACTAACTAACACATCCCCCAACTTATAATAAGCCCAGGGAAAATCAGGATTCAATTCAATAGCCTGACGATAAACACTAACTGCCTCTTCCCACCTCTCTAACTTAACTAAAACATCTCCTAAATTATTATAAGACCAAGAAAAATCTGGCTTTAATTCTATAGATTTATTATATGCAGCAACAGCTTCTTCTAACTCCTCTTTTTCTTGCAATAAATTACCTAATTTATGATGCACTTCCCATAATTTAGGTTGAATTTCAATTGCTTTTCTATAAACTTTTATTGCCTCTTCTTTCTCTTCCTTTTCTACTAAAG
>JBARXI010000717.1:0-3904 GCA_049647275.1 Microcoleaceae cyanobacterium | reverse complement strand
TTATCTTAATCTAAACTAAAATTACTATAACTCATAACATGAACTCACCTCTTTTAAATCAGGTTAGAAAAACATTATCCAAATATGATTGTGCCGAGCTACTAGCAATTATTGCCGGACTACAACTCATGCCAGAAAATGCTAATCGCTCTGTTCGACTTGAAGCTTTGACTCATGCAGTTGCTTCTATTAATAGCAAAGGTTTTGGTTCAAAAAAGCATATTAGTCTTAAAGAACTTGAAAAAATTTGCAACTCTGACTTATCTAGTTTAGCTTCGTTCTATTTGCAAGAAGACCCTTTTAGTAATCCATTTACTGAAGCTTTCTCTTTTTATGGAGGTTCTTATATTGTATTTCCAGGAATTGCGGAAGAGCAAACATTTATTTTAAGAAATTTAGTCATAGCAATATTTTTTGAGAGTCAAAAATTTTTCAGCAAGGAATTTAAACGCAAAGCCTATGAACTAATATTAGCTGTTTTGGTTTTGAGTAATGAAATAGCTAGGCGTGCAGGATTGAAAAGAGGAGTAGAACCAGTAGATATAAGTAGTGATGTGGTTTTTCCAACTTCTCAACACCTGAATTATTTGAAAAATTCTGTGTCTTTTAGCCAATTAGAATTAACTACGTCATTAGCTAAAAATGGTATTTCGTCTTTGGCACTAGAAAAATTAATCTTGGAAGTTGGTAATGTTTCAATGAATAATTACAATATTGATAATGGTGAGTTGCTAGCCAAGCCTATTGTTAAAGTTGCTGGCAAATTTATTGTAGCAATTCCAGGAATATTATTAACAGCTATTCGGAATGAATTGATTCGTCTCGCTATTGAGCATGGTGTGAAAAATGAGTTAGTAAAATTTTATAGCAATGTAATCTGGGATAACATAAGAGATTCACTGGGTTATATCAGTAATTATCCAACTAAAATATCAACTCCCGATATTCCTGATATTCCATTCTTTCAAGATGCTTTCTTTCAATTTGATACAGATAAATTAGCTTATGTAAGTTTAGTTAGTGACTCATTAGATAGTTATGACTTTCAACAACCTTTAGCATATTGCAATCTCGACCATATAGGAAAACAATTAGAAGCACGCATCAAAGAAATATATGAGTATGTTTTTACGAATTTATCGGGTATTAATGAGGTTTTATTTTTATCAATATTTCAAGGGGTAGGACGTCAGATAGTAGTTTCTTTTAAACAGCCAGAAATAGAGTCATTATTATTCATTGGTTTGTCAGCAGGAGACCTAGAAACCATTACCTTATTAGAAGGTGGTAAACCACTTGTACTTTGGAAATATGCTAGATCGCTTTCGCGACTTAGACAACAGGCAAATATTGTTTCGTTCAGTGAGCTAAATAATTTCTTTCATTACAGAAAAAATGACTATAGCTATTATTTATCTGATGAAAGTCCGGCTCATCTTATTACGATTTTAGATGGAGCTAGAGAATTACGTCGGGAAGTTATACATCAACGAGATTATCATACAGTACCTTCATATATACCTAATTATCTGACTGAGGTAACTTTATTATTTAGTACACGAGAGATTCCAATTTATATTCCTAAAAGTTTTCTAAGTAAAATACCTCAACCACTAACTTGTCTTCTAGAAACATTACCTTTATTTGTTTGGGTTATTCAGAAAAATTAAGAGGAAGTTAATAGTTTATACCGGGAGTTTTTAGTTGCCATTGCATATTGGTTATGGCAATTTAATCCGTCACTTAATTCAATTATCCAATCCCTTGTGTCTAAATATCGTGTCATTATTATTCAGCTATCTTTACCATCTAGCCAAACGTGGTTTGAACCAAATAAACAACAAAAATTTTCCAAAGATATAACACCAATAAATATTGAAGTTGATACTAACTCAGGAACTATAAATGTAACGATATTGCCAGAAGCATCCAGAAATTTTTTACAAGTTGATAATAGTGCAGAAAGAGAAATGATGAAATATATTTTGGCAGGTTTCCGAGAATTACTACCAGAATCAGAAAAGGAAAATCTATCTGACGAAATAATCTCTAAAATTATTGAAATTCATGCTCCCCTTGGTCTTAAAAAGCAAATTATTTATTTGGATAGTTCTATTAACCCCGAACTCGATCCACAGAAACTACCTCAATATCAAAAACTACAAAAAGCAGATATAAATGAACTTTTGGATGACCTTGGTCATTATCTAACTTCAGTCAAGAAATATCCACAAGGAAAAATTCCTGAAAACGAACGAACAAAATTTTTGAATAATCAAGTTGTTGGTTTATTTTATAGCGAATTAAAAAAATTAGTTGCTTCATTAAATCCTGAAAATCTTCTAGAATATTTAATTAGTTACCATGAGGCAATAGTACGTCAAGTAAACGAGCATCGCTTAACTACACCAACTCGGTTAGCTTGTTTCAGTTCAATTCCTGAGAGGTATGAAAATATTCAAAAGGAAATGTTAGAAAATAATAAAGCTGCATTAGCAAGTCGATTTCTAATTGAATATGTAGTAGCTCAACCTCCTATTGGTATAAGACCTTTTAGTCTGAGTATCTACCATCGCTTACAAGCTCTTGCCGATCAAATTGTTAACTTTGGATTTAAAAGCGATTTGATTCATTTTTCATTAGCTGATTTTTAACTTTCTATCTTACCTTCTGGCAGATTAGGAACAGATACAACAGAATATGAAAAAGCAAGAGAGACTCACCTATCAATTTTTATGAGTGGCGAAACAACTCGAATAACAGAAGCATTTGAGAGATATTGGAAAACTCCACAAATACCTACCGAAAAACCAGAAATTGTAAAAAAATAGACGCAGCAGCTTCAATGGAATTGGGTTATTCAATAACAGAAATATGCGAACTACTTGGGGAAGCTATTAATATTGGGAAAAAAAATCACCCCACTGTTGTTTCTCTTTCTTTAGAAAGTTTTATCACTCGTTTAGCGACGCAATTAGATTGGAGTAAAGAGAGAGTTACTCAGGCAGTTGAACTACTATATCTTCATCCGCGTCCTGACTTTCTTCAGCCAAAACATCCTTTTCAGGGAAGAGATATTTACCCTTGGAAGTTTAATCGTTTACTGTCATATTTACGTCGTCCTTTTTTACGGCGTGAACGAAATAGTACGGCAGAAGTTATTTGGGGAATTCGTCATTTATATCAAGTACAGAGATACCTTATTCAACTTTGTTTGACTGGAAAACTTAAAGCAGAAAGTAATGAAATGAAAGAGGTGATGAGCAAGATACGAAATCAAGATGGAGAAGCATTCAATAATAAAATAACTGATTGGTTTGAACAAGATTCAATACTTGTTGTACGTCGGCAGGTTAAAAAAATTTGTGAAATTAAGATTCAGGCAGAAAAAGGAAAGTTGTTAGGTGATATAGATGTCTTAGTAGCTGACCCTAAAAATTTATGTATTAAAATAGTTGAGTGTAAAACTTTTTCAATGGCTCGCGCTCCATACGAAATGAAGAATGAGTTAGACGAGTTGTTTATAGGAAGAGAAAAAAGCAAAGGTAAAGGTAAGGAAAAATCTGCTGTTGAACATCATCAAGAACGAATTAATTGGGTGAATGAACACCTGCAAGAAGTATTAATCTGGCTTGGTTTAGATCCCAATCTAAATTGGAAAGTTGAACCAATTATAGTAACAGATGAGGAGTTATCTACTCCACACTTAAGGTCTTCAACAATTCCTGTGATTTCATGGGTAGAACTTCATCAAACACGATAATTAAATTCAAAAATATGACAAAATTACTTGAAGTTAAAAATTTATCAACTCACTTTTTTAGGAAAAGAGAATGATAGTAATAGACTATAAGTTATCTACCCCGCAGATTTGGTCTTCACCAATTCCTGTAATTTTATTGGT
>JBARXI010000716.1:0-12379 GCA_049647275.1 Microcoleaceae cyanobacterium | reverse complement strand
AACACCGGAGCTGGGAACAGGGAACAGAGAAGAAGAAAAAACGTATTATATGAATATAATAATTGCCATATTCTATACTTTTAAGGAACACCTCAATTCTCACAACTGATTCCTGATTGCTATAGTTTTTTTGACTTAGGTGAAGTAAATTATTTTTTGGGAGATTTTTTTAATGCTCTGGTCTTGCCAGGGAGTGCACAACAAAGTTAAAAACTCTTGTTATACCAAGCCCGGAAAATAGCGCGTTAATTCCTTTTTACCTTGCCACCTTACTTCTTTCCTTGAGATACCCCTGTCTTTCCCCCCTTTTTAATATTTTCTCTTTTCTCCCTCCTGTTTCCTCTAGCCTAATTATTTATAACTGTTTAACCGGAGATGATATTACCGAAGAATTAAGGTAAAAACTCTCTCTTTTGCTGTGCCATTGGCTGTCGTCTTACAAGCACCAAACAAGAAACATTTTTCCTTTTAGTCAATCCTCTCCTTGAAAAGAAGAGGTAATTATTAATTATTAATTATTAGACATCTCCAAGAATAAAAAAGAAAATCAATTCTTATCCATAAGTTCTCAATTATTTATTCCTGATTCCCTGTTCCCTGTTCCCTCTTTTCTGGAGATGTCTATTAATTATTGAACTACTCCATATTCAGAGCCAGTATTCGCGAAAATCCCAATTTTTTTTTAGCTCATCCAACTAAGAAAAACTGTATATAGCCTTTCTTAGTTTATTGAAATACGGCAACAAGTAAAAAGTAAATTAGCTCAAGACTTAAACTCTGCCTCACGCTTCTTGGGAAGAGCTATATAGGTTTGTTTGCCAACAAAAATATCAACAAACATTTACCTATAATTAATCTAATACAACCTACTCAGTAATTCTGGAAAACACCAAGTCAAAAGTGCGGCAGTTAATGGGATATCCACATAATATGTGCAAACTAAACATTTGCAACTGTTTCAATTACATAGAAACAAAATTATTACCCCCATTTAACTGTAGTGAAGTGTGTCTTACATTCTGTTTGCGTAGCATTTCCGGAGTCAAGGAGACCGACCAATTACACACTCGATGAATGACTTGTCAGCTTTCTAAGAATTCGCAGCAGCAGCACGAGCTGCGGCAGCTTCATCCGGATGAATATTCAAACGAGTCAAATTCACCCGACCCTTGGCATCGATTTCTCGTACCTTAACAATAACCTCATCTCCGATCGCCAGCTCATCTTCAACTTTACCCACGCGATAATCTGCGATTTGAGATATATGCACCATTCCCTCCTTACCAGGAAGCACTTCCACAAAAGCACCAATAGGAATGATCCGAGTTACACGACCTGCATAAACATCTCCCGAATTCAGTTTTCGCGTCATCCCCTGGATAATATTGCAAGCTTGTTTAGCCTTTTCACCATCAGTAGATGCAACTGTTACCGTGCCATCATCATTAATATCAATTTTGACACCAGTTTCCTCGGTAATGCCCTTAATAGTTTTACCACCAGGCCCAATGACTAACCCAATCATTTCTGGGTCAATCTTGAATGTTAACAACCGTGGTGCATAGGGTGACATTTCTGCGCGGGGTGCGTCGAGGGCGCTCAACATCTTCTCCAGAATATGTAATCGTGCTGGCTTCGCTTGATGAATAGCCTCAGCAATGACTGCTAGAGGTAAGCCAGTAATTTTCATATCCATTTGCAAAGCAGTAATTCCGCTATCTGTACCTGCAACTTTGAAATCCATATCACCTAAGAAGTCTTCTATACCCTGAATATCTGTCAGAATCCGAATTTCTTCACCTTCCTTGATTAAACCCATGGCTGCCCCACTCACAGGTTTCAAAATAGGAACACCAGCATCCATCAACCCGAGAGTCGAAGCACAAACCGAACCCATAGAAGTCGAACCATTAGAGGAAAGCACTTCTGAAACCACACGCATGACATAGGGAAAAACATCAGTTGGTGGTAAGACAGGAAGTAAAGCACGTTCGGCCAAAGCACCGTGACCTATTTCCCGGCGACCAGGCGATCGCATCGGTTTAGTTTCTCCCACAGAAAAAGGAGGAAAATTGTAATGGTGCATATAACGTTTTTCATCTTGTGGATGTAGATCGTCTGCCAGCTCTTGAGCATCACCAGGCGGCCCCAAAGTTACAGCAGACATGACTTGAGTCAAGCCTCTATTAAACAGGGAACTGCCGTGAACTCGTTTTGGTAAGACTCCCACTCGGCAAGAAACAGGACGTACTTGGTCTAACTTGCGACCATCGACCCGAATACTATCATCAATGATTTGTTTCCGCATCATCTTTTTAGTAACAGCCTTAAAGACATTACCCAAAACTGCACCATTAGATTCAACAGCAACCCTGACTGCTTCATCTTCAGGAAGTTCTGCTATTTCTGTAGAAATAGACTCTTTAATTGCATCCAGTTTTACGTCGCGCTGACTTTTATCCAAATCATATTCAGACAAAACTAATTTAATAGACTCTGTAGACTTTTCCTGAATATAGTTTTCCAGAGTAGGGTCTACTTCTGGTAGTTGAGCCTCAACTATTTCAATGCCAAGTTCAGTCAGCATTTCTCGTTGGGCCTCAATCAGGTCACAAACCGCTTCATAACCAAAATCAATTGCCTCTATGACATCTTGTTCCGGTAATTGATTGGCCCCAGCTTCCACCATAATCACCCCTTGGGGAGAACCGGCCACAACCAAATCTAAATCGCCATTTCTGACTTCACGGTAAGTTGGATTAATGATAAAATCATCCCCTACTAAACCAACTCGCACGGCTGCCATTGGTCCATAAAAAGGTAATTGAGCTAGTAATACAGCCACAGATCCACCAGTCACAGCTAGGACATCTGGTGGTACTTCCTCATCCATGGACAAAGTTGTGGCCACGACTTGAATATCATCTCGAAGCCAACTAGGAAATAAGGGGCGTAGGGGCCTGTCAATTAAACGGCCAGTAAGTGTTACCTTTTCTGGAGGACGACCTTCTCGGCGTAAAAAACCACCTGGAATTTTACCACCTGCATAAAGTCTTTCTTCATAGTCCACTAGTAAGGGGAGAAAATCTATTCCCTCTCTTCCCTTTGAAGTAGTGGCTGTGACTAACACTGCTGTGTCTCCTGAAGAAATCATGACGGCACCACCAGCTTGAGGCGCGAATAAACCAACTTTTAGTCTAATATCCCGTCCGTCAAAGGATATTGATTTATCTATCTCTTCCATCCGATTTTTCTTCCTTCTCTACCATTATTCTTTCGCTTCTGTGGAAATCGTAGCACTGTTAATGGGGTAAGTGCGATGCTTTATCAAGTCAATAGTCAAAAGCGAGTGTGTAATTGGTCGGTCTCCTACGGGGCGTATAAAGTACGGAAGTAATTCCGTACACAGCCCCTCGAGAATGTAAGACACACTTCATTACAGCCAAGAGTCAAAGGTATTATTTGTAGTCGTGGTATGGGGTGTGGGAAAGATTAGGTTTCGGAATCTCCATGCCTTGAGGCTGAACAAGAGGTCATTTCAGTTATCAGTTCTCCTGGGTCGTAACTGCCTTAACAGTACCTCCTGCAATATGGAGGCGAAGAAGATGCATAATTTTCTTTTTTATCCTCGTAAAAGGGGAGGCTTGAGACCTTATTTTTTTTTGTTAACAGAAAACCGCTATAATAACCATACTTACCTGCCACACTTTTTGATAGTGGAGGTCGCATTCAGTTATGTTTAACTCGGATGCCATTTTTCATCTTATTAATCCTTATATCCCAGGATTTTAAACCTCAAAAAATTTCCCAGTCAAATATTTTTTTATAATCTTTAATATGGCAATATTACATGGCATTTGGTTAACTCAAAATCAGCAAAAAAGTTGTTTATTTATCTGGGGAGAATCCTGGCGTAGAATTACAGAGGATGATGCTTGTGAAATCGGAACAATAACTAATAATCCTTATGGAATAACCCTAAATGAGCTATTAAAATTATCCAGTGGAAAAGTTAATATTCATCTAGAAAATCACCAAAATCCGACAAATAAAACCATAGCTATTCCGACTCAGCTATCAGAATCTAGCCAAAAACTAAACCCGCTTCATTCTGCCACAAACTTCTCAGAAATCACAGAAAAGTTCAACCACTTATATCTTTATCCCTGGCAAATAGAAGGCATTTGCCTAGCACCCCTAGAAGCAATTAAATTTTTACAATCTATTCCTCTGGGTAACATAGCTGAATCTTTTGTTGGAGCAGATTTAAAGTTTTGGTCTCATGTGGCAAGGTGGAGTCTAGACTTATTAGCAAGATGTAAATTTTTACCCTCTATTGAACAGCCATTAAATGAAGAAGTATTTGCAACTTGGCAACCCTTACTTGATAGTTCTATCGACCAGGCTAGACTGAAAAATTTTACCAGACAAATGCCTATTGCTTGTCGCACATCTCAGATAGATTGGCAGTTACCTATTTCTCTAGAAAATCTACAGATAATCCCGGAAGATAATGACTCAAAACTACCTCAACTACAGCTTAGTCTGGAACTTATCCAAGATTTCTTGAAAAATATAATTGAGGCACAAATTCGAGAAGGAACTAGCGGAATATCTCAAACAGAAATTTCTAAATTAAATCCCTCAATTAGACAATGGTTAAAAGCTTTATCAGGAAAATCTACCTTAAAAATAGCTTCTGCCAAAGAAACACAGCAAATCCTGAGACTAATAGATAATTGGAAATCGCCTCTACAACAATATGAAATTACAGATAATCAATTTATTACCTGTTTTTGCTTACATTCGCCATCAAATAATTCTAAACAATGGGAACTAGAATATTGTCTTCAAGCAGCCGATAATCCAGAATTTTTGGTAGATGCCAAGACAATTTGGGGAAATCCTGTAGAAAGTTTCAATTATCAAGGGCGAACAATTAAATCTCCTCAAGAAACCTTGCTAAAGGGTTTAGGTTTAGCATCAAGAATTTATCCAATTATTGAACCTAGTTTACAAGAAGCAACACCCCAATATTGCCAATTAACTCCACAACAAGCTTATGAGTTTATCAAAAGTGGGAGTTGGCGGTTTACCGATAGTGGGTTAGGGGTCGTTTTACCACCGAGTTTGGCAAACAGAGAAGGATGGGCCTCTCGTTTGGGTCTGAGTATTCGCGCCCAAGCTCCAAAAACTAAAAAAAGTGAAAGACTAGGATTAAAAAGTCTCTTAAATTTCCAGTGGGAATTATCCATTGGAGGTCAGAAATTAACCAAAACCGAATTTGACAAATTAGTGGCTAAAGATAGTCCTTTAGTAGAAATTAACGGCGAGTGGGTCGAACTGCAACCCCAAGATGTGCGGGCCGCTAATAATTTCTTTGCCACTCGCCAAGACCAAATGGCCTTATCTTTAGAAGATGCTTTGCGGTTGGCCACTGGGGATACTCAGACTGTGGAAAAATTGCCCGTTGTTAACTTTGAAGCTGGGGGTCAACTTGAGGAACTTTTGGACACTTTGACTAATAATCGTTCCTTAGAGGAAATTCCCACACCGAAGAATTTTCGGGGTGAGTTGCGAGAGTATCAAGCGCGAGGTGTGAGTTGGTTGACATTTCTCGAACGTTGGGGTTTAGGTGCTTGTTTGGCGGATGATATGGGATTGGGAAAAACTATTCAGACCATTGCATTTCTCCTCTACCAACAAGAAAAAGACGCCCTGGAAGCACCAACATTATTAGTTTGCCCCACATCAGTATTAGGTAACTGGGAAAGGGAAGTTAAAAAATTCGGACCTACTTTAAAAGTAATATTACATCACGGCGATAAACGTGCCAAAGGTAAACAGTTTGCCACAGCAGTTAAAGACAAACATTTAGTAATTACTAGTTATGCTTTACTACATCGGGATGAGAAAATATTACAGACAATAAAATGGCAAGCTGCCATTGTTGATGAAGCGCAAAATATCAAAAATCCAGAGGCAAAACAGTCTCAAGCAGCGAGAAAATTAGACGCATCTTTTAGAATTGCTTTAACAGGTACTCCTGTAGAAAATCGTCTTTCAGAATTATGGTCAATTTTAGATTTTCTCAATCCTGAATATTTAGGTAAAAAGCAATTTTTCCAACGTCGCTTTGCAATTCCCATTGAAAAATATGGCGATACAAATTCATTGCAAATTTTGCGCTCCCTCGTTCAACCATTTATTCTGCGCCGACTCAAAACCGATAAAAATATTATTCAAGACCTGCCAGAAAAACAGGAAAATACCATTTTTTGCCCACTGGCAAATGAGCAAGCAATGCTCTATCAAAACATAGTTGAAAACTCTATGGCAGATATTGAAGCTGCTGATGGTATTCAGCGCAGAGGTAAAATTTTAGCCTTGTTGGTAAAGCTGAAACAACTTTGTAATCATCCCGTACTTTTACAAATCAAAAAAGGCAGGAAGAAAAAATTAGAAATCAGCGATAAAAATTCAGGAAAATTGCAACGTTTAGGAGCAATGTTAGAAGAAATTATTTCTGAAGGCGAACGGGCAATTATTTTTACCCAATTTGCCGAATGGGGAAAACTTTTACAACCTTATTTAGAAGAAAATTTAGGCAGAGAAGTGTCATTTTTATATGGAGCAACTCGCAAAAATAAAAGAGAAGAAATGATTGACCAATTCCAACAAGACCCTCAAGGCCCACCAGTAATGATTCTGTCATTAAAAGCAGGAGGCACAGGTTTGAATCTTACCCGTGCTAATCATGTTTTTCACTATGACAGATGGTGGAATCCTGCGGTAGAAAATCAGGCAACAGACCGGGTATTTAGAATTGGTCAAACTCGGAATGTTTTTGTACATAAATTTGTTTGTACCGGAACTTTAGAAGAGAAAATACATGATTTAATTGAAAGTAAAAAAGAATTAGCAGAACAAGTAGTGGGGGCTGGCGAACAATGGTTAACTGAACTCGATACAGACCAGTTGCGGAATTTGTTGGTACTTGACAGAAATAAAGTTATTGAAGAAGAGTAGGTTTAAGCTGTTAAATTTTTAGCAGCTTGTAACTTGTAGGGTGGGCAAAAATGAATTAATTGAAACTCATCCAACCTCTAGTAAAATTTTCCCACCATACCCATGACTAAGTTGAAAGTAAAAAAATAACTTGTAGGGTAGGCAAAAATGAATTAATTGAAACTCATCCAACTACTAGTAAAATTTGCCCACCATACCCACTAGTTTAAACAGATAATTTAAAAGAAAAAAATGACTAACTATAACAACTTACAAACTGACAAAGAATGGTGGACTCAACAATGGATAGACTTGTTGAATTCCTATAGATTTAAAAAACGCTTAGAACGGGCAAGAAATTACGCCAGACAAGGTAACGTTCTGAGTTTAGAATTTCAAGAGCAAAAAATTATTTCTGAAGTTCAAGGTACAGCACCAGAACCCTACAAACTGTCTTTATGGCTAGATATTTTCAGTGAAGAAGACTGGGGATATATCATTAAAACCATGTCCGAAAGGGCAATTTTTACCGCCAAATTATTAGCTGGAGAAATGCCACAAAATATTGAAGAAGTTTTTGCTGCCAATGGTTTAAGATTATTTCCATTTACCTTAGATGAAATCCATTCTGAATGCGACTGCCCTGACTCAGCAAGAGTTTGTAAACACATTGCAGCAGTTTATTATATATTAGGCGATCGCTTTAGTGACGACCCATTTCTGTTATTTCAATTGCGCGGTCGGACAAAACAACAAATATTAGAAGCCCTCCGTCAAAGTCGCGGTCAAAGTGAAGATGAAAATGCCACAGAAAGGGCAACAATTAAACAAGAAAAAAAACAAGAATCTCCAACTTCAGCTATCAAAGAATTGGTCAATTTTGAAAAATTCTGGGAATATAATCAACAGTTAGATTCCTCCCTAGTAGTAATTACACCGCCCCCAAGTAATGAAACAGTTTTAGATGTTTTAGGACCGATTCCTTTAGGTGCATCCGCTGATATTGTCATGGATTATTTACATAAAATTTATCAAAATATTAGTCAGCAGGCGGCGATAAAAGCATTAAATCAGGGAGAATACAATGATTAAATAAAAAAATTAAGGAGATAGGAGACAAATTTACTTTTCGTTACCGAATAATTAAGGTTTAAAGCCTCTTCTTTTAAGAAGAAAAGCGGTCGGGGGATGGCGTTTTGCTGGCGCACAACGCATCCTATCAGAATGCTACGCAAACGTTAACGCGGAGCGACATGTAAAGCGGAGCGGCTCTGCACTCTTCGGGTATCCTCGCTGTCCTCCAATCGACCAAGAGAAGTCAACCATTTTCTCATTGATAATTACCTCTTCCTTTAAGGGAGAGGTAATTATCAATTATTCATTATCAATTATCAATTATTGAAATACTTTGGTTTTTTTGTGCCTCTCTATTTATCGGCTATTATTGATATATCGATAGATAGTGTCACAACCGAACTGTGGGCAATTAACCAAACTTTTTTTTGTATTACGAAAAAAAAACTGCATAACTACCAAAACTTCAGAAATATATCTCTTTGCCAATATCTATAAAGTAACGACAGAGATAACTAGGAAGTTCTTAAAAAGCAGTAAATAGTATTGCCTATTATAACTGTCCTAACAGTCTCAACAATCTTTTTTTAAACATTTGAGCTAATATTTGGAGAGTCCACAATGGCCACCTCAGAACACTCATTCTCGAAGCTTGAACGTACCGAACAGTTAGGAGCAAAAGTTGCCATAGCTGGAGGCGGAAACCTAATTTGGGCTTCAGGCGTAACCTTAATCCTACTATTTGGTATGGTTTTGGCTTTATCCCTGGCCTTAATTTTTATTCTCGAAAGTCCCAACCCCACACAAGGACTAATTATCGCAGTTAGGATAACTATCGCTTTTAACTTTATAGCGTTTTTCTTTTCCCCCTATTTAATGGATTTAACGCAACAATGGCTATATAAAACCCGTTGGGTTTCCCTAGTCGATATTGATGCGAAAAGTCCCGAAACAGCCGCCGTTATTCAACGGGTGTGTCAAGAACGAAATCTTAAACAACCCCGTTTAGGAATTATTGATGACCAAAACCCCACCGCTTTTACCTACGGTTCACTTCCTAATCAAGCTCGTTTAGTTGTTAGTGAAGGTTTATTTACCTATCTTGATGATGAGGAAATTGCCACAGTTTATGCCCATGAATTAGGTCACATTGTTCATTGGGATTTTGCCGTGATGACATTAGCTTCTACCTTGGTACAAATCACTTATTTAATTTATGTTTTCACTCGACGCTTACAACGTGGAGGTGAAAAGGTAAAAGATATAGCAAATAGTATTGCAATAGCAGCTTATGTGTTTTATTTAGTAGGTACTTATATTCTACTTTATCTATCACGAACTCGTGAATATTTTGCCGACCACTTTGCTGCGGAAACAACAGGAAATCCTAATGCTTTATCAAGGGCGTTAGTGAAAATTGCTTATGGTATTGTACAGGAAGGTCAAAAAGCTAAAGAACCCAGTCGGTTATTAGAAGGAACTCGCGCTTTAGGAATTTACGATGCTAAAGCTGCAACTTCTTCGGGTACAGCTTATCGCATTAGTTCTGATACTAGTAAAATTGGCAAAGTATTTTTGTGGGATATGTTTAATCCCTGGGGATGGTGGATGGAATTAAATTCAACACATCCTTTAACTGGAAAACGAGTTCGTGCTTTGAGTACCTATGCCGAAAAATTAGGTTTGGCAATTGAGTTTGATATGGGTCGCATTATCGGTGAAGGTAATAAGTTAAGTAAGAAGCGACTCTATGGGAATTTCATCTTCGACCTATTTTTATATACTGCCGAATTAATTGGGATTATTGCGGGATTGGTTGTGGGGATTTTAATGTTTAATACTATGCAGTTTATGATGATATCTGGACCAATAATTGGTTTTGGTTTAGGTCATTTAATCAAGACATTGGTAATGTATCCTAACTTTAAAAATGCACCCGAAACCGATGTATTAACATTAATGTCTGACCCTTATGCAAGTCCGTTACGAGGAAAAGCGGCTCGGTTGGAGGGTGAATTAATTGGTCGAGGTGATGCGGGATATGCGTTTGGCTCAGATTTAAAATTGCAGGATAAAACGGGAATGATTTATTTACATTATTCTTCCAGATTTGGCCCTATTGGCAATTTTTTGTTTGGGATGAAACGAGTCAAAAGTATAATTGGAATGAATGTAAAAAATGTCGGTTGGTTTCGGCGTGGAGTTGCTCCTTGGATGGATTTAATTCAGTTAAATAGTGAGAATGGAACGGTGGTTAATAGTTATCATCGTTTTTGGTCTTTTGTGTTGAGTATTGGTGCAATTGGATTGGGTATTTTGCTATTAGTATTGTAGTTTAGGAAATCATAGGGGATGGGTTACGCTCCTCCCCTAAATTAGTATTTTTTTGTTTATAAGTTTTGCGATTTTTTGGCAGGTGTTATCAGGTATCAGTTATATTAGAAATAAAATTTATTTTAGATGAAATCTGAAAAATAATGCTATACCTAATCTCTCAACTTAAGCGGAGTAATAAAAGTCTACGACTTACAAAAATATCAAAACACCTTAGTTATGTTTGTAGAAGATTTTGGGGGAGAATCTTTAAAAATATTGATGCAGCAACAGCAATTTACCTTAGAATAATTTATACAAATTGCTATTAAGACTACCGAAATATTAGCTGATATTCATAATAAAAATATCATCCACAAAGATATTAATCCTAGTAACATAGTTTTTAATCCCGAAACTCAACAATTAAAAATTATCGACTTTGGCATATCTACAAAATTAATAAAAGAAACTCCCACATTCAAAAATCTTAATATTTTAGAAGGAACACTTGCCTATATTTCTCCTGAACAAACAGGCAGAATGAATCGTAGTTTAGACTATCGCACAGACTTTTATTCTTTGGGAGTTACCTTTCTATTCCCGAACCCGATACTGTATTTGGTGTCGTATTTACTGTAGGTGCTTTTGCAATTCGTAACAATTCTGGCAAAAAAAGATAATTGAGGCGAACCAAGCTTTCCTCAAATCGCAATTTTTCAGAAATTCTATAAACCAATTCGACATCTCCAGAAATTAAAATTTTTCCTTGTTTTTTCAGTGGATTAACCTCATTTTTGGAGATGTTTATACTGCTGTAATTTTATCCGAAAACTATTATCATTACAGAAAATAATGGTGCAGAATTTACTTGAATTTAATATTAATAATTAATTATTAAATTCAATTTATCCCTACAGTCACAGAATTAGCATAAAGACGATGTTAAATACAGCAACAATCGCTAATTATTTAGGTTTATTAGCATTAATATCCTATATCATCACTTTATTACCAACAATTCTGAGAATTGTTTTTCCCAAAAGTCAAAAAACAGAAATTCCGAAATTATTGCTGAAGTATCGCTGTCAAATAGGCGCGATTGGTTTTTTATTTACTCTTGGTCACGGATTGTTATTAGTTAGTAAAAGAAACTTTGATTTTTTTGATATCCAGACATATTGGATATATATACAAGGAGTCGTAACTTTCATTATTTTCACCCTACTAGCAATTACTTCTAATGATTGGAGTGTGAAAAAACTGAAGAAAAACTGGAAAAATTTACCGAATAATTAATAGTTAATAATTAATAATTAAACAATTCAGGTTTAAAGCCGACCCTTTTAAGTGGATAAAATCAAAAAATTTCCTTAAGTGTCAATCCCCTTTTTTTAATCAGGGGTAATTATTAATTGTTTTCCGTTTGTCATGCACTTGCATTCGGCACCTCGTCACATGAAAATTGTGAATTGTTAATTGTTAATTGCTGAAATGAACTGACTTATTTAGCCATTTTTCTTCTAGTTTGGCACGTCATAGATAAAATGTGGGGTCAGTGGAGTTATCTCACTCCATTGGGAATAGTCGGAATTACAGGTGTAACTGTTTTGTTTATTGTCAGAAAAGTCAGAGAACATCAACAGAAATTGTCAAAGACTAAAGCTACTAATTAAATAAATCAACAAAAAAAACAGTTATTGTCAGTTTAGGGGAGTAGTAATAAATGGTAGGTTTAAAATCTATACTAAACCAACAAAAACTGAGTAAATATTCCACAGTAATAGTGGCAACTTCTATTACCGAAGAAATAAGGTCTAAAGCCTCCCCTTTTAAGGGGATAAAAAAAGCGGTCGAGGGATGGCGAGGTCTCCTCGCCATCTCTCGACCAAGACAAGAGCATATTCCTTATGTCAAGCCTCTTGCTTTAGCTAAAGGTACTGATAACTGAAGGGCGCAGTTCCTCTGCAAGAGGCGTGCCTGA
>JBARXI010000715.1:0-4014 GCA_049647275.1 Microcoleaceae cyanobacterium | reverse complement strand
TTGACACTCTCGCCGTTAAATCAAAGATTATAACGGGAGATTCTTGTTTCAGACTCTTAACTAGGTAACAAATCAAGTAAACTGAGTTGCACCCCCGCCAGACCGTCTCCACAAGCTTTCTTGCTCCGTCTTTACGCTGAGGAAACCTCAGCGCAGGCGGTGCGCTTTTCTTTAACCGTGTGCCCCACGGCTATTAACCCTCTATTTTTAATTACTTTTGCAGCAGCTACATCACGATTTATTTGATAACCACAACTGCTGCAATTGTGACTTCTTTCAATCAGTTTCTTTTTCTGTCTATGACCACATCTAGGACATTCTTGAGAAGTATAATTCTTATCAACTTTGGCATAATACTTACCTCGTTTCCAGCAAATATAAGGAAGTATTTCATTGATAAACTGACCGATCCCACTATCTAAAGATTGTTTCCTGACAATACCTCTAGACCAAGAATTAAAGTTAATATCTTCTACAAAAATATTATCAGCTAAATCACAAAGTTGATGAGCTAATTTAAAATGCCAGTCACGTCTAGAATTAGAAATTTTTTCATGTAATCTAGCTATTCTATTCTGGAGTTTTAACCAATTACTTGAACCTTTATTTTTATGCTTCAACCTTCTTTGCAGCAATTTAAGCTCGCGTAGTTGGCCTAATAAAAACTTAGGAGACTTGATTAACTCTCCTGTAGAAGTAGCTACAAAACTTTCTATACCTGCATCGATACCTAAAGACTTTTTGCCTGCTGGATTATCTGGCACTAATTCTGATGAAGTAAAAGTAATCATCAAATAATAACCACTGGCTTTTTTAACTATCCTAGCTTGTTTTGCTTGAAAATTATCTGGAAATGCTCTACTTTGTCTAATCTTCAGCCAGCCCAATTGAGGGAGTTTAATTCTACTATTACCCAAGCAATTCTTAAGTAATGCAGGAAAAACAAAGCTTCTCAACTTTTTCTTAAATCTAGGAAAACCTTTGCCTAAACTTTTCATCTCAGAAAATGCTCTGTCCAAAGTTTTTAAAGTTTGTTGTAATACTTGAGCATTTACTGATTTTAATCTTGGGTTAGTTTTCTTGGCTATGGTTAGACTTTTTGCTTGATAATTATAACTAGGATAAGGAGTATCAGCAGGTATTATATATTCAGAAGCAATTGAACAACTGTTAATCGGCGACTTTCTTGAACTTAACCAGTCTTTACGCTCTCTTAAAGCATAATTATATACAGACTTACATATATCAAGAATCTGATTAATTTCTGCTTCTTGTTGTTTGTTTGGCTTAAGTTTGTACTGATAACTTAAAGTAATCACTTGACAGTTTTTATTGTTCCTGAATATACTAATATTGTAATGCAAATTGTATATATTGTCAATGGTTAGAAAAAAGAATTTTGTAGTCAGATTAACTGATGACGAGAAAGAACGTTTAGAATATTATGCTAAAGTAATGCAAGTGTCAATGTCAGAAGTAATCCAAGACTATTGTAAAAGTTTACCAAAACCACCTAAAAAAAAAGATTCGCTACCGCTCAATTAGTTGGTTCGTTGAAATTCATCTCACCGCTAAATTACAAATTATAGCGGGAGTCCTCTTTCAACACTTCAAGATAGGCACTATTTGTCCCTTATTCCGTAGGGAACTAACCATACACATATTGGGGACGAACCCGACAAATTTATATAGGTCTGTCCTTGGCAAATGTGCTGGAGTTTGAATGACCCACTCAAGTCTTTTGTTCCACAACATTAATGGCCCTAAGTGGTCTACTTTTATTTTGGGTGTAAATGGGTTGAAAAGATTTTTCTTCATAATAAAATTACCGACCGCTTAAATAAGCGATCGGCACTCCTGATAGGTTTTATTCTTGTTCTACGTTTTTTGCCAGTTCAGCTTTAATATCTTCTAAGCTTTTTATTTCCTGCTGGCATTTCTCTACTTGGTTCTGATACCAATCTAAACAATCAACCGCCTCCTTCTCTCGATCTTGCCAAGAAGTAATTAGGCGATCGAGGATTTTCCCAAGTGTGCCGCAGATGAAAAATTGAGGGATATTTGCTTCCTGCCAATTTGCTCCACTAATTCCGATCTTGATATCTGAAACTTGTCCGCTAGCTCCTTCAACCCTTCCGCCGCAGTCTTGGTTATCTTTAGCCCCACTGGCTGTTTGATTTCTCCGTTTGTCCTGTGCTTGCTTTTCCTCATTTTTTGCTCTCATTTAAACTTCTTCTCCTAGGATACCAATTTCGTATACCAGATATCGTATACTAGATGTTGACACTAATTAATATCTGGTATACGATAATATCGTAACCCAATAATAGGAGTTATGACCCGGATAAAATCGCAGAGGAGAACTTGGCCTATCGAATAAACAAAAAAACTTAACCCAACTTTCTAAAGCTCTCTTTTCAGTAAGACTTTGATATTGTCTTTCTACCTGGTAGGGTAACTTGCTCCATCTACGAAGTGTTCCTGCCCTACCATTTCTTTCAACACAACTTTTTCCAGACCAAGAACAACACATTTATCTAAATCAACCAACTTATATATAGAGGCATTCTGATGACAGAAAGAACAGCAATTGATATTCATATACCCGACCCTGAACTAGCAGAGCTGGCAAATGTATTAGGTAAAGAACTCGACCACACCCTTACCAGCATCGAGAAACTAGAAATGTCCATATACAAAGAACTAGCTTTTTTGATATATCAAGACTGCCAAGACCTGACCAGTAAAGAAATCAAATTGGAGTTAATCAAAGCCACCAAATTCAGCTTGATTGCAGCCGAAACTTTCAAATCAATCAGAGCAGACCTCGGATACTAATGGGAAAAAAGATAATCATAGAAGTCCGCATTGTTTGCGATGAATTTGAGATTGAAGGCGCTTATGCAAAAGTAGACCGATGGTTAAAACGCGACGGCTTCTTACCAGTCAAGCAGCCTTACTACAGAAAATCTAGAAAAGACCCTGCCAACAAGATCGGCAACGCAGAGTGGGAAAAACACTGTGAATAACACTCAATTACTTTCAGCAGTTGTGACTATGGATAAACCCGAAACAGTCAAACAGTATAGACGATATTTTAAAGAACTGGGTATCGACCCATTAATAATCAAAGAGCAATACGGGGACTTAAGACGACATTCCACCTGGGCGCAAGCTTACAGCGATATACCAGAGTATAACGAGCTACCAATAATCAAAGCGATCAGGGAATTATTTCCAGATGTCGAACAACCAGAAAACTTTGTTCCTCCCGCACCACCAACAATTCCCCCTACTCCCCTAATAACTCAACCATTACTCCCGCCCGCCAAAGAATATCCAGCGCTACCACTAGCCAGGGAACCACAGGTACAACCAGGTGGTGACGGACGGGATAACTTAGAGTTACAAAGACTGCCGTATCAGCACACTCAGTTACTACTCGCAGTTATTATTGGGGCTGCGATACTTCCCGACAGACCGTTTGTCAGTGATGAATCGGCAGTATTAATTGATAAAGCTGTAACAGAAGTTACTTTCAAAGTTTGGCGTAACGAGAAATGTTTCGTCAAGCGTAAACATACTTGCTTGCTGGGAACTCCTATTATCTTGTCCGAAAAACCGAAACGCCGGGGTCCGAAAAGCCGAATCTCGAACGCAACCAGACCACCTCCTTTTAAAACGATGAACAAACATACTAGACAAAAAATAATTATCTTCCTAGCAAAGCAACCACCCCTAGAACTATCCTTTACACCATTGGAGTTGTTTATGTTGGTGGAGAAACTCTTGCAGGCGTGTGCAGTAACAAAAACATTTGACCAGACGGTTAAATTTTTCGCGAACAAAGCTATTTGCAATCTGGGCAAGCGGTATCCAGAAATTGCTAATAGACATCTCCAAAATAAAAATTAAGCTATAATTTTAATTAAAGTTTTGGAGAAAATATACTAATGAATAAAATATTAGAACATATAAATAAGCACCCAAAAGACACCAAAAGAGTTATTGGCA
>JBARXI010000714.1:0-3716 GCA_049647275.1 Microcoleaceae cyanobacterium | reverse complement strand
AACGAATTAATTCAGTTATTTAATTTAGAAAAACCAGTTAATTTAACTCGTAGTTGAACAGATTAATTCAAAATCATCAGTTTCAGATTTTTTGTTTTCTAGTTTTATCTGCCTATCATGGAACACGGCTACAAGAGTTATGGAAATCTGGAGAATTATATAATTTTTTGATTCATTCCGCCCTGGGAAATTGGTTATTTGGAGTTATCAGTTATGGTTATTTTTAATGCAGGGAGCAAAAGACTAAAATTTATGGATCTTCTCAAGTTAATTATTTATCCCTATTCCAATTAATGACAGTACAGGATGATAGTCGAGAAAACGAACTAATCCAGTTATTTAATTTAGAAAAACCAGTTAATTTAACTCGTAGTTGAACAGATGCAATCTTGATTTTACATAGACTAAAAATTCCTTTTGAATGAAAGTCAACTACAAAGACTTCTGTCAGGGTTATTTCATTCTAAACTGTGCCATATTATGTATTTAGGAAAATAGGTTATTTCGAGCTTTAGACAATTTATCTTTCCCTATCTGAAAGTAAGTCAATTCATTGCTAAAATCTAGAATTAAATGACCCTGGACTTCTGTAACTACAGTGAGAGATTTCAGACCCGAACATATTAGAAAGTGGAGGGGAAAACATTGGTTATTTGGTTTCTATAAAAAAAGTGCTAAAACCCTAAAATATTGCTTTTATGCTTCCCCAAAAAAGATTGTTCTTTGGATTAGTGAAAAATTAGCTTATGTCGCATGAGATTATAAACTTGGTCAATTAATACCAAGGGCTATTTCATTCTAAACTGTGCCATATTATGTATTTAGGAAAATAGGTTATTTCGAGCTTTAGACAATTTATCTTTCCCTATCTGAAAGTAAGTAAATTCATTGCTAAAATCTATAATTAAATGACGCTGATTAATACCAGAGTTGATTAACATAAATTTATTATATGAAGTTATTGGAAAAAAAGAAGTTTATACTCTCGAAGATGCCCAAAGTCTGCAAAAAAGACAATACACAATTCAAGAATACCGAAATAAAATGGATTTAAAATTCGGCTACTCTCCTGAAAGAATGCTTTCGATTTTAACAGATAGATGTGAATATTTAATAGAGAGAGGTTCAACTTTAAATAACCCTCATATTCCAGCTTCATATTTTCAAGGTTGGGAGCAAATAACTACTAATCATGCTCAACACTTAAGAGAACTTGTAACAGAAACTATTTAAGAAAAAACTTGACCAATAGATACTGCTATTTGATAAGCCATAGGTGGTGGTAAAGCATTTCCAATTTGACCTAATGCTTGATAAACTGCACCAGAAAATTGCCAAGACTCAGGAAAACCTTGGAGAATTCCACAGTCAGAAACAGACAACCGAAAATGACCATTTTTTGCTACAAATAAATGTGCTTTTTCTCGATTTTCAGCTACTCCATTCGGCCATATTTGTAATTTGTCCCAAGCTTTTTGTGCAGAAACGCTACTCAAAATAGAAGTAGTATGGCGAGGTCCAGTTAATCCACTTCTGAGAGTAGGTGATAAAGCATCAAATCCAATATTTGGTAATCCTAAAGCTTCACGACTTCCCATACAACGTTGTAATTTTTCTGGAGCTTTCCAATTATCGAAAAGATTGAGTTGAACAGGTTCGGTAGATTGATTTTTTTGTAAATTATGCCAATAATGAGTAGCTTGAGGAGGTTGATATTTAGCTAAATATTTTTCATCGCGAAAACCCACAAAAAAGACTCGCTTTCTAATTTGAGGAATGCCAAAATCTGGCGCATTTAAGATGCATTTTGTCAGTTTATATTGAGAATTTAAGGGAAATTCGATAACTTCCTCAACATATTTGCTGAACTTTTTACTTACCAATGCTGTGACATTTTCTGCCACAAATATTAGCGGTTCAATTTCTAGTACGGCACGAATAAATTCAGGGAACATATCGCGATTATCTTCTTTACCTTTTTGATGACCAGCAACAGAAAAAGGCTGACAAGGGGGACCCCCATGGATAATATCAACTAAGCCACGATAGGGTCGCCAATCTACTTTTGTTACATCTCCTTTTTCACCTGAAAAAACTTGCCAATCTGGTCGAAGATTATGCAAAGTCTTACCAGCTTCAGTGAGAATATCGTAGGAAGCAATGTGACTAAAGCCTGCTCGATCAAAGCCAAGGTCAAAACCTCCACCGCCACTAAATAAAGAGAGAGTTCGCAATCCATTGTTAGGAATTTGTGGCATCAGTTTTTCAGGACTTAGATTGGGAATATTGATTGGATGAATAGGTTTTTGCCCTTCTCCATTTAAAGCTTGTTTTTTGGCGCGACTAGATGCTTTTGAACGTTGTCTATAAATTTCTCTTTGTGCTTCGGTAATATTCCAACCTTGATGAGGTGATGGTGTTGACATTAGGCAAGTTTCTTGAGTTTAATATTGATTGATAATACCATTTTAAGGTAGGAACAATAAAAATAGTAGGGCGGGCAAATTTGATGATTGGTATTAATGGTAAATCAGTCAGATATTTTTCCACCTTAGTCATTAGTAGTAGGGCGGGCAAATTTGATGATTGGTATTAATAGTAAATCAGCCAGATATTTTTCCACCTTGGTCATTAGACTAAATCCGGTTATCATACATTACCTCTTTTAAATTCCCCTCTAACCATTCTGCCTTCTGCCTTCTGCCTTACCTTCAGAAATATTGGTTATTTCTAAACCGGATTTAGTCATTAGTAGTAGGGCGGGCAAATTTGATGATTGGTATTAATGGTAAATCAGTCAGATATTTTTCCACCTTAGTCATTAGTAGTAGGGCGGGCAAATTTGATGATTGGTATTAATGGTAAATCAGTCAGATATTTTTCCACCTTAGTCATTAGACATTCTTCAACCTCCGTAGAGACCTTCCAGGGAATCTCTCTACATTAGACATCTGGTGGAAAATAAATAAACCTTTTAATTAGAGCTACTAAGGAAAGAAAAAGTCACCCTAAAAAATCCTTTTTCGTGCCTTTTAAGTAAAAATATCTTACCTGTTGCCTGTTCTCTGTTCCCTGTTGCCTACTCCTGCAAAAAATCTATATCTTTTTCCCAGATGTCTATTCTGTTTGAGAAATATCTAACTATAATTTCGGAATAGCCTCCAGAAACTTTTCTACACTATCTCACCATAATTTTTTATCGACAGTGGCAAGTAACTGATGTCCGACTTTAGGAAAAATTACAAGTTGCTTCTGACCTTGTAAATTTTGAAATAACTCATTAATTTCTACCATATCTATCCATTTATCCTTCTTCCCTTGAAGTAATAAAGTTGCACATTTAATTTGTTTAATATAAGTAATTGGATTATGAGCCAAACCATTAAATATGTGCTGAATACTTCCCTCAAACACGAACATTTATGCCAGAGGAAATGGGGGAATGTTAACTGCTTTTAGTCTGCTATTCACTGCATCTAAAAATCGGGCAAACGGCAACTCTAAAAAATTCCATCAGGTTCAAGATTTTATTCAGCTATAGCTTTAAGAATAGCGACACTTCCCATAGAAACACCATAAAGTATAATTGGCTGTTTAACATTCAAACTTTCTGCATAATTACAGCAGATTGCAGGTTAATGTGGTACAGTGTCGCCTACTTCCCACACTTCCCACACTTCCCACACTTCCCACACTTCCCACACTTCCCACACTTC
>JBARXI010000713.1:0-16462 GCA_049647275.1 Microcoleaceae cyanobacterium | reverse complement strand
GCGGAGCGACATGTAAAGCGGAGCGGCTCTGCACTCTTCGGGTCTCCTCGCTGTCCTCCAATCGACCAAGAGACAAGAAAAAATTTTCATGATTAGTCAATCCAATCCGTTTCAAGGAGAGGTAATTGTTAATTGTTAATAATTAATTATTAATTATTAATTGTTGAAACCTACCTACTTAGACATCTCTAAAAAATTAATTAATAGTGATAGAATAATCTAAAATAGACATCTCCAAAAATATTTAAGCGCATACTAAAACTATCTTTAAAGTGGCGATGTCGCTAATGCTAGGCTCCGCCAACACGTCATGCTTAAGATAGTTAGTTTGTACCGTCAAATCGGCATTATAGATACTTACTATTAAAAACTAGCTCAAAAATAGCAGATTAAGTCAACTGATTGCTATATCTTGAAGGCTGACTTACTACTACTTCCAGTTGAGCTTGTCGTTCATCACCAGAGCAATTCTTTGTGGACCTAGGTGTTGATGGCGAAGATATACTAATCCTTATTCTACTCGGAGAGGAGTTAGGCCAGAGGCCTGATATTCCACTAGAATGAAACAGCCCTATGTTAAGAGCTGTTTATATATTTATTTTTGACTACTTACTGTATACCGATATTGACATCTTCTCGGGCCTAAAGCGGAAGTTCATACAAAGCTGTAACTCTTCGGTAGGGTGAAAATATTAGGTAAATTAGTAATCTTTGGAGTAATATGGAATAATTAACTATTAGTGTACAATTTCGATAATCAGGGCTAATTGTTAAAATAGCCGAATCTGATGCTTGATATCCTCGAGATGTTGCACTAAAACAAGCACCGGGGGATGCCCAAACCGTGCTACGCAGTGCTGCTTTTCATGTTTCATGTCGTGTAACGAAACACGATGCTGGGTTTGCTGCTTCTTACGCAGTTGCCTAATCGGCCGGACTTATTTCTGGTTTTAGGGTCGTTCCATAGACAAATCAGCAAGTCAGCAAGGTGTTGGGAGTTTCCTCCACGTGGCGCTGAAACTACCAAGTCAGGCAAGCATATTCAGAGTAGCAAATTGCTGGAGTGAGTGCAAAATTGATTGTAATTCATCTCTAGGTTGTGTCCGGAAGTAATTCCGCACATTCATTACCCCCCTCCCGACGATCTCTTACAGGAGAGGGCTGGTATAAATGACAATGTTTGATCGAATCATTATTTATGCAGATGGAAAAAATCTGTTTAACCATAGCATGGTTTTTGTCAAAAATGTTCTATAAATTTGAGTAGCTCTGGTGGATACAGTTGTTGCCTATTTCAAATCTCGATCGTCAAGTTGGTGATGTCTTAAGTTTCAAACCAACAACTTAACAACTATGGTAGCATACCGCAAAAATAAAAGGGCTAATCAAATGGATAATCTTCAAGTATTTGCCCTGATTGATAATATATTGCCTTTTGAAGCCTGTCTATACCATCAAATTTTGCCTCTGTCAATAGAAGGTAGCCGAGTCAGACTTGGTGTTGTCGATCCTAAGGATAGTTCTGCTTTAGACTATGCTCGTCGCTTACTATCTTACTTAAATTGTTCACTAGTTACTGAGGAGATTTCCTCTAAAACTCATAAGTCTATTTTATCTGCTTATCTAAATTATGTAGGTCATCAAAAATTAAACAATTCTACTTCTTCGGGAGTAGATTTAGTCAATCATAACCAACAGCAAAGTAAAAATTCTCAGCTACCTTCGGTTGGGGAAAATAAACATTATTCTAGTACTAAAAAAAACTCAATACACCAAAGTTCTGTAATCAGTAAATCTCAAAAGTTGGAACAGCAACACGATCGGTCTAAAACTAAATCTTCATTACAGCCGATCGACTCTTTATGTGATATTCCAGAATTGTCTTTGCCAACTTCCGATCCATCAAAATCTTTAGATTTTATGGCTGTTTTAGAGCCTCAAAAAGTATTAGAAGAATTGTTGGCTAGAGTTTTAGCATCAGGAATTGGTAGACTTTATTTTGAGAAACAACAATCAGAAGGTAGAATTCTGTGGAGTCAAGATGGGGTTTTACAATCTGTACTAGAAAACTTGGAACTAAAAAAAATAGAAGGTATAATTAATGAACTTAAAATTCTCACAAAAATGCCTTTAATTTCCATTCAAAAACCTCGGCAAGTAGAGATTGAACGAATGTATGAAAACGATCATTTATTATTACGTTTGCGGGTGATGCCAGGAAATTATGGGGAAGAAGCTACACTACAGGTATTAAGAGGAGCAGCTTTAAGATTTTATCAACAACAGCAACTATCCCTGTTAAGTCAGGATGCTTTGAAATTAGGCAAACAATTACAAATTAAAATTAATCAAGTTTGTTCTCGTCAACATTTAGCTTCATTTCAATTAGATAGTTTGTTAACTTTGCATAAGTTGCTTGATAACGTTGAGCATCAAGTTGAATGTATTATTTCTCAACAAACTAATCAAAAAAAATTATAGTTGTTTTAAATAAGAATGAGATACTATTTGGCGCAATAATTACGAATAACGTCATCAATAGATGTGTTGGCAGGTGCATACATTCATGCTCTTTTTAAGGTACTAAAATCATACTCAATATCATTTAGAGCCCGAGAGTATTTTGCTAAAAATAATAATTGATGACTGGCAAGGGATACTAATTTTTGAATGACGTTCTTTCTTTTCATTGGTGCATTGTCCATAATTAATACACTAGGGATTTTTAATGATGGTAATAAGTATTGGTCTAACCATCCTTCAAATCCTTCTGCATTCAGGCTTTCTGTAAACAACATTGGCTCAATTAAATCTTGTTCGTTTTTTCTTCTGACGGCTACTAAATTTTCTCTTTTTCCTCGTTTTCCTTGTTGCTCACCGAAGACTTTTGCTCTCTTTTTGACCGCGCATAAATACAATTTTGACCATCTTTAAATCCAGATTCATCAATAAATATAAGACTTTCACTTCCAGATTATTTGATGAATTATCGTAGTTTTTGATAATAATTTATTCTCTCTTCTCTGTTTCTTTCTCAATCGCGAAGTTGTTTTTTTTTCTATAGCAACCCTAAATCATTTGTCAAAAATCAAAACACAGATAAAAAACTCTGAAACTCTTACCCCTGTTGCCTGTTGTGTATTGCCTATTGCCTTTTTGCCAGATGTTTTGTTCACAACCTATTTAGGATTGCTATAGTTATTTTCATGTTTTTCAATGCCTAAAATATCGCAGTAGGAGCAACTCCAAATTTTTTGGCTCTCGGAAGCTAATTTAGCTTATGGATTTTCTAAAACATCTTTTTCCAATGCTTTCCACTCTAGTTTTCTTTGACGGCGTTTTACCGCCCGTTGCTTCCAATTCTTGGCGAGAAGACCATCTATATATCGAGGTTTTTCCGTTTGCAAAATATCTGGGTAGCCCCCGTAATTTTACCGAATAATTATTAATTAAACAATTAAGGTCTCAAGCCTCTCCTTTTAAGCAGCAAAACGCCATATCCAATCGACCAAGAGAAGAGGAAAAATTTTCCTTTTAGGCAATCCTATCCGTTTTTAAGGAGAGGTAATTATTAATTGTTAATTATTAATTATTAATTGTTGAACACTATTTTCCACAAAAAAAACTACTTTTTGTCTTAAATCTAAACTGTAAGGTATTGTTTAAAATAGTTTCTAGTTTCTAGCTGACTTTTTTTATCTTCCTCAATTTTTGTCTCAATCTTAATTAAAATGACTATATAAGCAAAACTAGACAAAGAAAAACTGGTTAACTCTCCACTTATATTGAACAGAGAATTAACCAGAAAGTAATCAGAAAGTAATTAATTTTGCTAATTTTGCCAGTTACTAAACAAGAGCTGGCTGTGGGTTTGGCCAACGGTTGACAGTCTGACCAATTACTGCCATTTCCTGCATCAATCGATCGAATCTGTCTGGTGTTAGAGACTGAGGGCCATCAGAAAGGGCTTTAGCAGGGTTAGGATGGACTTCAATCATTAAAGAATCTGTCCCTGCTGCAATAGCTGCCATTGCCATTGCAGGTACATATTCAGCTCTACCTGTACCATGACTGGGGTCAATCATAATCGGTAGATGAGTCAGCGATCGCAACACTGGTATTGCCGACAAGTCCAAAGTATTACGAGCATACTGACGGTCAAATGTACGAATACCGCGCTCACACAGAATTACATTTGGATTTCCTGCGGCTAAAATATACTCTGCAGCCATGAGCCATTCTTCAATAGTTGCTGATATTCCCCGCTTCAAAAGCACAGGCTTATCTTGAGCTCCTACCTTTTTTAACAGAGAGAAATTATGCATATTACGGGCACCTATTTGCACCACATCTGCAACTTCAGTCAACTTTGGTAGGTCGGCAGCATCCATTAATTCTGTAATAATACCTAAACCTGTTTTTTCCTTAGCTGTAGCTAGCAGACCTAAAGCACTTTCACCATGTCCTTGAAAAGAGTAAGGAGAGGTACGAGGTTTATAAGCTCCTCCACGGAGAAACTTAGCACCAGCAGCTTTCACTCGCTGGGCTGTTTCTACGATCATCTCTTCATTTTCCACAGAGCAAGGCCCTGCTACTACTACCAAAGGATGGCGATCGCCAAAAGCCACAGGGCCATCAGGGGTAGATACTACTACTTCGCTAGCTTCCCCATGGCGGAATTCTAGACTTGCTCGTTTGTAGGGGCGCTCTACCCGCATTACTTGTTCGATCGAAGAGCTCATTTCTTGTAGCTGTAATGGATCGAGGTTAGAGGTCTCTCCAACTAAACCAATTACAACCTTATAGCGTCCGACAATTTTTTCTGGTGACAGACCCCAATTAGTGTTGAGGTCGTTACATACACGGTCTATTTCGGCTTCTGGTGTGCCGACTTTCATTACTATAATCATTTTTGCTTTTGTAATTAATTAGGTGTTATACCAATTTTATGTGAGCAGGTACAGAATTATGAAATTAATTAATTTATCCGTCTTTAATCTGCGTTTATCTACGGTCAATTATTCTTGAAATTTTATTTCTATGCAGCTTCATTTTAATTTGGTATTAGTTCAACTACGGTTTTATTCACCTAGGCAGTCTCACTAGTTAAGTAGGTCGGCATAAATAAACGTATAATGTGGGTAATGCTGAATAAAGCTAAAACCTTTATACAAAGATATTTATCATTGCCCATCCTACAACTACGGTTGTATTAACCTTGGCCGTCTCACTAGTTATACCTAAAAGATTAACGGGAGATTCTTGTTTTTACTCCTGTTGACTAGACTAAACTCCTTTGAATCTAATCCCAGTCATACCGAATCTACAAGAATTTTAACTTTACTTCTACTGAGTGCCGGGCAGCAGAAGGATTAAAAACTTCTTTATCTGTGATACTTTTAGACCGTTATTAGAAAGCTAGAATCATCTGTCAAATCTACAATTATCTGTTCTATTCCTGCTTCAACCTGGAAACCTCGGCGTTATCCAGTCCACAAGCACACGCGGTCGTTAAACGCGTCAGCGGAGCGTAACTCTTACTGACCGCCGAAGCTAGATTTAAGACTAAGACTCAAATATTTATTGCTTGCTACTAAATCAATCAAAAAGTCGCCCTAGAAAGAAGGGCGATACTTCAGACCCTGTTTTTCGGTGAAGTTATTGATATTAGTTAGTTGTTTGATTTTGATTTAGCTGAACGCGACCCTTCTTTCATACGTTGAAAGTTAGTTGTGAATTCTTGCCAGCCCAATAAACTACCTCTATTATCTTCATCCCAAGAGGCAGAAAAAATACCATAACTCAGACCAATAACACTCAGACCAAAAAAGCCCATACTAACGAATAAAACTGCTTGGTTTGGCAGTTTAAATAGCTCATTTGTAATAATAAAGTAGCTACCAATAAAAGTTAACAAAGCTAACAGTAGGGGAATACCAGATAGCAACACCATCCGGCTGACCATTCGCTGACTAACTATCTCAGGAATGGAATTTTCTCCTTGAGAGCTTTGTCGCTGCTGACGAGGACGATTATTGGACTTACTTCTAGTTTGGGAAATTTGCTCTTCTTTAGCTTTTGTTTTAGGTGCAGCCGATGACTTTTTCCCTTGCTTTTTAGAATTTTTAGCAGGTTCAAAAGGTAAACGTTCCCGTGGTGCTTCTGAAGACATAAATCAATTTCTAACCCCTAATACCAAGACGAGTAATTAGTGCTTTATAGCGTTTTTGGTCTTGTTTTTGGATGTATGCTAGTAAACGCTTGCGTCTACCAATCATCTTTAATAGACCTCTTTGGGATGAATAATCTTGCTTATTACTTTTTAAGTGACCGCTCAATTTACTAATTCTTTCTGTCAGCATTGCCACTTGGACATCTGCAGAACCTGTATCAGTTTCATGGGTTTGGTACTGACCGATCAGTTCATGTTTACGTTCTTGTTTTAGAACCATATATTCTGATTTTTACTTACTTTATTCAATAATTGTCACAATCGCTGATTATATCATAATAGATTCATTTTTATATCTGTCTTTGCTCAAGTTCAAAGCTGAGTTGAGAGACTTAACCAACTAATTGCTTCGCGAATCCAATCTTCTGCATTTGTATTTTTGGACATCTTAGCATCTTTATTAACAGCTTGCAACGCCTGTATTACCTCTGTACCTGTATATCCCAAGGCTAATAAAGTCATTTCCACTTCTTCTTGAATAGCAGGCAAGACACCCACAGGTACAGATGTACTTAAACCAACATCTTGTCGCCACTGTGCCAGTTTATTTTTAAGTTCCAGAGCAATACGTTCTGCAGTTTTAGGCCCAACTCCAGGGGTTTTAGCTAGTACGCGAGTATTTCCCCCAACAATTGCCTGAACCAAATCTGGTAATTCTAGGGTATCCAATAGAGCGATCGCTAACTGTGCCCCTATCCCACTGACACTGACCAACTGACGAAATAAATCCCTTTCTGCTGCTATGCCAAAACCATACAGCACCATTTGGTCTTCTCGTACTTGTTGGTGGGTAAACACTTGTACCTGTTCGCCTACCTGCAAATTCTGAGTCAATCTCGGTAGAATTTGTACCTCATAACCAATTTGATTGACTTCTAAAATCAAAGTCACACGTAGGCTACTGCCTTTGTGGACATCACTCACTGTCCCTTTCAGGTAGTTGATCATTAAAATTGATCGATAATTCTTTCAATCTAACATATTAACAATTGCTGAACCATTACTGAACTTAAATTTAATGTCACTGCCAAAACTACATTTGCCTCAATGGTTACCCCACCTAGACCGACAATTTTGGATTCTTGCTGTGGGTAGATTATTATCTCGAACTGGTACGGGTTTTACATTATTTTATGCACCGATTTTCTTTGTTAATCAAGTTGGTTTATCTGCTACTTTAGTTGGTATTGCCATTGGTAGTTCTGAAATTTCTGGTATTATTGCTCGTTTTCTTGGAGGTTCTTTTAGTGACTCAAGTTTTTTGGGTCGTCGAGGCACATTATTACTATCATCAATAATTTCTGCATTTGCTTCAGTCGTTATGGCTATGGCGTATAATTTTTGGACTGTAGTTATTGGCAATTTATTACTAGGATTAGGTACTGGTTTATATTGGCCGGCAACAGAAGCAGTTGTGGCAGATTTAACAGTAGCAAAGGAACGTAAAGAAGCTTATGCGATTACCAGACTAGCAGATAATATTGGGTTGCAAGTAGGGATTATTATCGGAGGGATTTTTGTTAATTTTACGGGTGCTTATCGAGCATTATTTATAATTGATGCTATCTCATTTTTGGCTTTTTGTGGAGTAGTTTATTTCGCTATTGAAGAAAGTTATAAACCCCAGGGAATGGAGTCAAAAACAGATAATAAAAAAAATCAAAATGGCTGGCTGTTAGCTTTAAGCGATCGGACTCTAATTATTTTTATGGTAGCGAATATTATTTTCACTTTATATATTTCTCAAATTTACAGCACAATACCTTTATATTTAAACAATTTTGTACCGGGAAATTTTTCACCAGTAATTATCAGTGCTTTGTTTGCCGGACATACTGCTTTAACAGTTATATTTCAACTGCCAGTTGCTAGAGCTTTCAAAAATTTCAGTCATCCCAAAGCATTAACAATTTCTGCAATATTTTGGGGGATAGGATTTGTTGTTATAGGCATGACTGGAATGGTGAAAACTGGTAATATTTTATTTGCTACTTTAGCTTTGAGTATCTTAGCTATTGCTATTATTTCTTATACTCCTTCAGCCTCAGCTTTAGTTGCCGATTTAGCACCAGAATCTTTGCGTGGTATTTATTTAGCAATTAACTCTCAATGTTGGGCTATTGGATATTTAATCGGACCACCCTTAGGAGGATGGGCATTAGATCAAACAGAATTTGTGGTTAATAATTTTTGGTTAGGAATGGCTATAAGTGTAGTTTTTACTATTGTAATTTTGCAGTATCTTGACCGCCAAATGATTAATAGAAATTTGTCTACTGATGAAAATAAAAGAGTGTAGTAAATCCGATTTTAATATCACTTTTTTCTGTTGAGTTAAGAGTAAATATCAAAAACAGGATTATAGAAAATCTTAAGATTTGACAAATATGCTTATAGAAAAATACTTAGAATCTGACTCATTGTGGCCTGTCGATCGAAAAAAGAGCCTCTATAGCTTCATTAGGTGAAAAAACTCTTTAAATTAATAAAGATTTAATGAGACAATAATATTTACTGGTTTATTAGGGCTAGGTATTTCACCTCAACCCTATTCCAAATTATGCAGAATATAGAACAGAAGAAATGTTAAAAAAAATTGCGGCCATATGTTTAGTAGCCATGAGTCTCATATTAACAAGTTGTGTTTCCATTGGAGGTGGACTACAAAGCTTTGTGGATACAACTGATGGTTATGAATTTCTATATCCCAATGGTTGGTTAGAAGTGAAAGTTTCTGATGGCCCAGATATAGTGTTTCACGATCTAGTTGAGGCCACTGAGAATGTAAGTGTAGTTATTAGCCCCGTGGTAGCGGAGAAAACTCTGAGGGATCTGGGTACTCCCACTGATGTAGGGTACAAACTTAGTAAAAATGCGATCGCACCCAAAGACTCAGGTCGTGAAGCAGAGTTAGTAAATGCCGAAGCGCGAGAATATAAAGGTAAGGAATACTATAAACTTGAGTATGCTGTTAAATTTGCTGATGGTAGAGAAAGACATAATTTAGCTAGCGTGGCAGTGAGTCGGGGTCAGCTTTTTACTATGAATCTTTCTACTACTGAAGCACGGTGGCAAAAAGTTGATGATAAGTTTCAGCAAGTTATTAATTCTTTCTTTGTATATTAGGTATATTGGGTCAAAATTTTATCGGAATGTGGAGTTTGAGGAGCTATAAAACTCTCTGCCATTAGCTCAAGGATATATGGACTCCACAACAGAAAAATAGGTAACTCGATAGTCAGAGCTATTTGATTTATTTGGCATAAATTATCATACCTAACTCCCTAACCCCTTTCCCATCTCCCCTTACCGAATAATTAATTATTAACTATTAATTATTAATAATTAAACAATTCATGTTTAAAGCCGACCCTTTTAAGGGGATAAAATCAAAAAAATTCCTTAAGTGTCAATCCCCTTCTTTTAAGAAGGGGTAATTATTAATTGTTAATTGTTAATTGTTAATTGTTAATTGCTGAACTACCTTTGAAAGGTGGGAAAGGGGAAGTTTGAAATGTGATTCAAAACTGTTTTAATTTATAGCGGTTTTCATTAATATAGAATACAAATATTTCTACAGCTTCCACGAACTTTAGGCATATCTATAATTTTTATGGGGACTTTAGTCAAAAACACCAGTAAAATAGACTCAAAAACTTACTTAGCAAAGGTTTAACGTCAAAAAAGCTTGTTTGTGGATATATCTAGGTTTTCCTGCGGAATGCTACGCAAAGAGCTATTTTTAAGCTATAGATGTATTTCCCCTGTCATGTCTGGTTTTCGGCTATTCAGCTATTTTTGAGGGCAAAAATATCAAAGTCCTGTTATTGTAGTCAACATGAGTGAAGACCGCGATAATATTAATTATTCTGACCAAATAATTAAGCCCACATTCCGCACTTCATAATGTCACATGAAAAGATACATGAATCATCATCAGAATTTTAGCCAACAAATTAATAGATCAAACATAAAAAAGTGAGTAGGATGACTATTGTTGGTGAACCAGGAAGTTGTGTTGACACCAGAAAACACAGGAGCAACTACACTTCCCTTGAGAGCATTAATCAATTTTCGTGTAGCAGGCAGTGAGTACGCCGAGCGCCGAAATCACAGATAATATTTTTGACAAGAGGAGGGTAAAAACTCTAAAATCAAGCTCCTTTCTTCTGTAAGATTAACAACTTGTGGGGATTGATTTATTGTCAACAAATGCACCCCTTGAAAGCATTGAAATATCCATCTTAGTGTCGGAGTATTTGTCAGTTTTCCGGCGTTGGTTTTTCACCCCATTATTGGTTCTTTTTAAGGTATTTCTCAGCTCTCTTTGGCCGAGATTATATACTAATAAACACAATGACTTAAACATTCAGTATTGTTTCTACTCTTTGTGGTTTTTCCACAAAAAAACTATCGGCAAAAAATTGTGGGTCTTTGAGAAACCTGAAGCCCCTTTCACAACTCTGTTGGTTTTTATAGTTCCAGAGTATTTCTGGGCTTTTAATTTCTGAAGATGACTCAATAATTCGTTGCTAAAATAAATCGGCCAGCCGCTAAAGTTCTTCTTTCTATCTCCGAGACTTTTTGTTGAATTTCTACTTGATGATGATAGACTATAGACTGTTTATTCAATATTTTTTCCCTGACTTCTATGGATGCCACACTCCATAATTTCAGTTTTTTATTGATGGATTTTAAGTAATTTTGAGCTTGATTAACTGTATCAAATCCGGTTGTTTCTAATTTTTTTACTAGCTTTAATGCTGTCTTTTTTTCTTGTTCAATTTTTAATTCTAACTTCTGGACATCACTTTTTTTACGGGATTCACTTTCAACAATTAACCATCTTTGTTTGATACCAGCATTTCTGGACTTTTTGCTCCAACCATGTATATCCAATTTCAAGAAGCACTCTAGTTATTTCTGTGATTTCTGGGTCTGTTTCCGGGGAATTTTTTACTTCTTCAAGGTCTAATTCAATTACTTCCTTCGCCTTTTTCAGAGTCATTGGGACTCGAGTCTACCATCTTAAATTTGAGATTAATTGGATATTCTCTTGGCTATATAAGGCACTATCACAGACCATAATACTATCTATTTTTATTTGTTTTTTCACCTCGCTTAAAATTTGGCCAAATACTGCTTTGTCTGATTCATTTCCGCTACTCAGCCCTCATAAACAATGGTATTCCACTATCACTACTAACAATTAAATCTAATACACATTGTTTTAAATCTGGTCGATGGTCGCGGGAATATCCCTTTGTAATTAATATTGGTCTTTTTTGATGATTTTCAGTAGTTTCAATATGCTCATATTCTCCATGAAGATGAAACGATGTTGAATCTAAGTGAGTATATTTAGTCTCAATGTTAAACTTTTTGATAACTAATAATCCGATTTCTATAAATAAATTTGTTAATCCGCTCTTGATAGATATTATCCATAACTATACCGATTTTATCATCGTTTAAATATTCACTTTTTATACCTGTTCCTAATAATTTTTCTATAGCTTTGTCTTCAAAGAACTGACTAAACAAATATAACGGACGTGATACCATGCCCAACCCATTGAGAATCAATGCTTTTATTACTTGTCCTGTGGAAATTTTTTCTCGATTATCTACTCCTAATTTTTGGTTAATTATTTCCACAATTCCTATCTCATCAATTAGTCCTGCTACTATTCCTAAGTGGTCGAGATTTTTAACTTTTATTTCTTCAATTAAAGACACTTTTTTAATAGTAAATAATAAGGATATTGTCAGCTTTATGATCTCACTTGCAGTTACCAAACACCATAAGTAATTCTACTTAATTAAATAGATGAACTTCCTGTAGCTTGTTATAATACAATTTGAAGTGCGGAATGTGGGATTAAGGTTTAAAGCCTCTTCCTGGCTGCGCCACGGGCTATCGCCCTAAAAGGAGAGACAAGAAAAAAGAAAAAATTTTCCTTTTAGTCAATCCTATCCCTCTTAAGGCAGGGCTATTTCATTCTAAACTGTGCCATGTTATGTATTTAGGAAAATACATTATTTCGAGCTTTAGATAATTTATCTTTCGCTGTCTGAAAGTAAGTAAATTCATTGCTAAAATCTAGAATTAAATGACCCGGCTCTTAAGGATAGGTAATTAATAATAATTAATTATTAATTGTTGAACAGTCATCAGTTAACAGTTAATATTTTTAATATTAGACATCTATATTCTGGGGTCTCCTCGAAATAAGGAGGCACTCAAGACAGTGACATAAAATATTTTCGTGAAACCAAACAAAAGTTTGATGATAAACAAAGATTTAGTGGAAACAAAGCTTATGTTGGAGAAGCCGCAATTAATTTTTTTTTTAAAAGTCTAAATTAAATTTGACACACAGAATAGAGCAGTTTCCTACTTTATGAAGTACTTATGGTTATAGTTTTAGGAAGTGTGGGGAGTGTGGGCAGTTTAGGAGTAGGCGACACCACCCCCTTAGCTGCAGATCATTAACCTGCAATGGGCTGTAAATAGATTTTTATAAGTAGGTGGATATAATTAAATATCAAACAATTGTAGGGTAGGCAATGCCTATAAGTGTCTTTGTATAGAAGCCATTTTATATCTATATAATTATCATAGTTAAGTCTGCTCGCGCATCAAAATTGATGCAAAATATGCTCTGTTTATGGGATTTTTTTTTCTTCCCTTTTCCCTCTTCTCTCTTAGCTCTTACCTTTTCCCTTTTTCCTTTTTCCTCTTACCTCCTGACTCCTACCTAAAAAAACGAAAGCATTGACAAAAATACCAAATGGGTTCTATAAAGGTTTTAGCTTTCTGCGCGCATTGACCACATTATGCGTTTATTTATGCCGACCTACTTACTATAATTTAAAGTATATAGAATTTATCATAAACTAGGCAAACTATTACTTTTTTAGAGAATAAAGAGCGGGAATCCTGGACTATAATCAAGTTTGATTATGTTACTGCACAATTCAATTAAATCTCACTAAAAATATCGGCTTTATTCATAAAAAATAATCAAATTTTTCCACAAAATTTTTCTTAAATATTTACTACTGACTGTATTTAAATATGGCAATTCCCAAATTTATATTAGCTTCCGCTTCACCAGCAAGACATCGTTTATTAGAAACTGTTGGGATTAATCCTATAATTTTACCCAGTAACTTTGATGAATCAAAAGTTAAAATAACTGAACCTCGTACACTTGTACAAACATTAGCCCAATCAAAAGCAGAAGTTGTAGCGACATCTTTAATCAATGAAACATTATCTGAAACTGTATCAAGTTTAATTTTAGGATGTGATTCAGTTTTAGTTATTGGGAAAGAAATTTATGGGAAACCTGCTGATGCAAACGAAGCGATCGCCCGTTGGAAAAAAATGCGTGGTCAAGTTGGTCAACTGTATACAGGCCACGCTTTAATTGATTTAATAACGAATAAAACTCTGGTACTTTGTCGCATGACAAAAGTTCATTTTGCTCTTGTTAATGACCGGGAAATAGAAGCTTATGTTGCTACTGGCGAACCTTTGAAATGTGCTGGTTGTTTTGCCATAGAAGGCAAGGGTGGTTTATTTATTGAAAAAATAGAAGGTTGTCATACTAATGTTATTGGTTTGAGTTTGCCTTTATTGAGAGTTATGCTGAATGATTTAGGATATCAAGTTAGCGATTTTTGGTAAGTTTCTGATAACAAATACTTGGTTTTGGAAATAAAAAATCCTGGCTAGTCCTTTATAGAACCCATTTGAGTTCTATATAATATAATTACGATAGTTAAGTCTGATCGCGCATCAATTTTGAGGAAAAATCTGCTCTGTTTATGGAATTTTTCTTTCTTACCTTTCCCCACATCTTCTCTCTTCTCTCTCCACATCTTCCCTCTTCCCTCTTCCCTCTTATCTCCTGACTCCTGACTCCTGACTCGATGACTCCTAACTAAAAAAAACGCTCTTCATTGACAAAGATACCAAATGGTTTCTATATAGCAATCTTATCTGAATTGTGAGATATTCTAGACTTTTAGGCAACAGCTCCGTCAGGCAACTCAGAAGAAGGAAAAAACTATTTATTCTCCATATTAGAAGCACTATATTCTAGGTTTTTAGGGATAAGATATTAAGATAGAGTAATGATTTCGGAATTTTTAATGCTAAGATTTTTGATTAGTGGAATTAGTTGTTAATATTGAATTAGAATTTTTTTCACTTAACTCAATTATGCAACGCCAAATACTTAGTCTTGACTTGAGTAAGAACTATTCCGTAAAGACTGAGCAGATAAATAAAGTTTAGTCCATTCACTTATAACTTGATTAGTTTTTAGATTTAATTTTTGACCGATCGCCTCTACACTTTTACCAGATTTTAAATCCTCAATTAACTGGCGCTGTTGGGAATTGAGATTTTGCCAGTATTCTTGCCATTGAATAGGTGTCAAACCTAGACCATGTTGATTGAGAGAAGTCTGTAACCAACTAGCTACCAATTCCGGTTGCTGTTTAACTGCAAAAACACGAATAGCATGGTAACTAACTTTTTCTCTTAATCTATATAATTGCTTAACAGGTAGATCCAGAGCTTTTGCAATCTCCTCTTGAGAATTTCCTTGCAGATAAAGTTCTAACCACTTTGCTGCTGTTGGATCGACTTTTTCAGCCAAGTATGTCTGAAATTCTTGCTTAACCGTGGAGCGGAGCTGTTGTTGCTCCTCCATTGCCTCAGTCTCTTGATACCCCGTCGTAACTACAGCATCCAATAAACTAACTCGGTCTTCAGTATTACCAGGGCTAATATCCTCTGATATTAATTTTACCCATTCTTTTACAGGTACTTGAGTGAGGCCACCTCTTTGAGCCCGGCGCAGATAATTCACAAATCGATAAACCAGTAAAGGCTGATTACGAATTGGTCTTACACAATATTCTTCTACACTGGCCAACAATAGAGAGTTACGGAGATGGGAATTATTTGTACATTCAGCAATATAGGCCATTTGCTGTTGTAGATAGCGATCGCTATTGAGCATCTCCTGGATAACTTCCTGAAGAACATCAATCACACTGCGCTGGCGATCGCGACTAGTATTTACCCAGGCCCGAATTTTTTGGCGCAGCATTACCAAGCCACTTAAACGCTGCATCAAATTTCGATAAGCTCGTTCTGGTGGAACGTCCAAATACCGTTGTCGCAGAATTCTATACAGAAAGTCCCTTCCTTTTGAGGTAATTTCCTTTTGCACGGGGGTGAGGGTATCTAACCGACTGGTATTTTTGCCCAATAGCCAACAGATAATACTATCGTAAGTATCTGCATTGTGGTTTGGGTAGTCTTCCTGGAGTCGGGTTTTCCACTCTTGTGCCAGTGTTTGGGCCAAGTTCATTCGATTTTTAATTATAAATATTCAACTATAGCAAAGGGCCGGTCAACCTTTGCCAAATTCTGCCAAAAGCTATATTTTTAGCTATTCTAGCAATATTTCCGTCTATTTACTTAATATGCAGGTTTGTCTATAGGGGCGAGTTTGATTGGTGATATAGCAAACCTCTATATTGATTGTTGAAAATTTGGATTAATTTTTCTATTAACTACGGCAGAATTTACCTTCTTTTTAAAAACTCTCAGAATCAGATATTACATATTGTCTGAAAGTTGTTAAAACTATCAATAAGGTTTCTTGTTCTTGTATTTGATTTTCTACCAAAAAACGTCGTTTCACAGATTGTAGAGAGTTGAATAATTCTTTGGGCAAAAATTGAGTATCTATTCACAATGGAAAACAAGAAATAGATAGATTTTCTGACTTGGGTAATAAAGCCACTTTTTGCTCTATTTTGAATAAACGCTGCCAATGCTCCTGTGAAATTATTGCTAATTCTTCACCTATATATATAGTAATTCGTATTTGAAAAATTCTCCCACTCGTCCGCCTAAAATTGCTTGAATTTTATTAGCAGCAATTTTTAACCATAAGGGGTTTCCTTGATAGGTATTAATCAACTTTTCCCATTCTGGCTCATCTAATAATTTGTTTTTTCTAATAACTTCTTTAGCTGCTATACCTAAACCTTTTAGTGGGAAAAGACGAACGGGTGAATTTTTTCCAGCCAAGGTGATAATTTCTTGGGGAGATTCCCAACTGTTGAAAATTAAACAACTTTTATGAACTGTTTCACCAATCAGTTTAAAGAAGTTTTTATGATTTTTGTATTCTGAAT
>JBARXI010000712.1:0-28205 GCA_049647275.1 Microcoleaceae cyanobacterium | reverse complement strand
CTCCCCAAGACCGCGCTGCCTCCCCAAGACCGCGCTGCCTCCCCAAGACCGCGCTGCCTCCCCAAGACCGCGCTGCATCGCTTTATTCTTTTTCCTGACGGTTTCCAATCATTGGCCCCTAGGGTCGGCGCTTCCTTGCTCGGACTCAGGTTCCGAGCACCAGCGCCGAGTTTTTCACCATAAATAGGCAGATGATCACCATCTAAAAACGAAGCAATACTTGTATAACTTTCTTCGGTTAAGATAAATATTATTCCATATTCATCACACAACTGAGCTATTCTTTCTTTCAGTCTAGCAGTAGGAATTGGTACAAATTCTGAATTACTTTTTTTTCCTAATTCTATTTGATTTTTCTGACCTTTATTCCAACCAAAAACAATTGTACCGAGCTGCCAAGCTAAACAATGATTAATAACTATTCTGGCTGCTTTATTAATACCGTCACGCATTTGGTTGCGAGGTACGTTTGCTCCGCATTCCGCAGGAAAGCAATCACGCTTTTCTGTAATGGCAGCTAGTTTATTTGACCAAAATCCTTGAGGTTGATTTTCTTTAATAGTTGATATCTGTTTGTTGTACCAACGATTCATTGATTTGAGATGTTTACCATCTACAACCCGCGCTCGTACCTACATTCGATACACAGGTCAACCAATTATTTACACCATGGTCAATTTCTAATACATTGTCTTGATTTAATAGAGGTTTAACTACTACTTCTTTTTTATAGACAAATTCCCAATAAAAGCATCTATTTCTTGGTAATATTCTCAATTCTTTAATAGAATTAAATTCGAGATTACTCGGCATAGGAATATCAAAGCAATCTAAACCAAACCAGCGCTTACAGGTCTTACCTAGTGGCACTCTAATTTGATTACCTTTAAGTTTTAATGCTTGAGAAGGATAACTAACTGTAGCCATTCCCCCTTTTTTTCTGTAGTTAGGAATCCTTGGTCTGTTTGTGATTTTACCTTCAGTATAGGCTTTAATTAGACCATAATAAGAGCGAAATGATTCCGCTACAGTTCTCAATATTTGTTGTGCTGCTTGTGAATATAAAACTTTATAGTGGTTGTTCTTTTTGTAGAATTTTTCATGCGTCATACTTACCCAGAGTTTTGTGAGACTTAAAATATAATTGTCTGGCATAATATATTCCCATGTTAGTTAGCTTGTGAGACTGTTCGCACAAGAATTTTAAGATAGCAATTAATTCGGGATTTTTACCTACTAAAACTTGCTGACAAGAGTACATTTTAAACGGGCGGAGCGAAAACTTATTGTTGATCATAGTAACAGAGGACAACTAAAGTTGTCTAGTCCAAACGACTCCCTTGTTTTCATCCCCCCGGTTCAAACACGGGGCCTTCAACGTGGCTTTTCGGTAAAATCAAATACATCGGATTTTAATCCGACTCGTCGCCTTTCATCCATCGCTTAAAAGACGATGGCTTTCATGCTCCCGTGTTATTTAGGTAAAAAGTTAAAATGTTTTTTTGTAAAATTTGGCAACTAATACTAAATACACTTGTTTCTCACTATAGTGCTACTGTATATTTAGTTTTTTGCCTTGATAAATGGGTTAGTCCTATTAAGGGACTTCCAAATAAAAAAATATCCCATTGCAATGAAATTAGGAGAGTACCGGAGCAGGAGTAGAGGAAGTCCAAAAATTGGATAATTTATTTTTTGCTATTCCCTAAGTAGAGACGTTATATACAACGTCTCTACCAAAACTTAGTCAAATATACAGCTTTGCGGTTAAAGTTAACCTTTTGATTGACTTGTCTGTACCATCGAGTTTTAGACCTCGAATCAATCCTAAATTAGGATTTACCAATTAATAATACATACGTATAGTCACTAAAAACTATAGTGCTATACATCAATGACTTTGACTGCTGTAAAATCCTCAATTGTCCATCCAAAATTATTTAGACTAGACTGGGTACTTTACCCATCAGATGAGAATAGAGTGGGAAGCGATCGCATAATGCTGCTACCCTGTCTCGACACATTTGAGCCACCCCTTCATCTTCTGGATTGACTAATCGTTCGGCAATAATATCGCCAATTTCAGTAAATTCAGTAGTTTTCAGACCTCTGGTTGTCATTGCAGGAGAGCCGAGTCGTAGCCCACTTGTGACAAAAGGAGACTCTGGGTCAAAAGGTACAGTATTTTTATTCGCAGTAATATTAACCCCACTCATCAATTTATCTGCCCGTTTACCCGTCATACTCACTGACCTTAAATCCACTAACATAAGGTGATTTTCCGTACCACCAGAAACTATTTTCAATCCGCGTTTTTGCAGTTGGGTAGCTAAGGCACGAGCATTTTCTATAACTTGGCCGGAATAAGTCTTAAATTCTGGCTTTAAAGCTTCTCCAAATGCCACTGCTTTGGCTGCAATAACGTGTTCTAAAGGACCCCCTTGAGTTCCGGGAAATACTGCTTTGTCCAGTTTCTTCCCTAATTCTGGGTCGCGAGTCAGAATTAAACCACCTCGTGGCCCCCTTAAAGTTTTGTGAGTAGTAGTAGTTACTACGTCACAGTGGGGAATCGGGTTAGGATGATGACCCGTTGCCACTAAACCTGCAATATGAGCAATATCTGCTAATAAATAAGCTCCTACTTGATCGGCGATCGCCCGGAACTTCTCAAAATCAATTATCTGAGAATAAGCTGAATAACCACAAATCAGAAGTTTGGGTTTGTGTTGTTTTGCGAGTTGGAGAACTTGGTCATAATCTATAGCCTCTGTTTCCTGATTCACACCATAATGATGAACATTAAACCATTTACCAGAAACGTTAACTGGTGAACCGTGAGTTAAATGTCCGCCGTGGGATAAGTCCATTCCCATAATGGTGTCTCCTGGTTGCAACAAGGCCAGAAATACGGCAAAGTTGGCTTGAGCTCCAGAATGAGGTTGTACATTTGCATGGGCTGCCCCAAACAGATGTTTGGCACGGTCTATGGCTATTTGCTCTACTTCATCTATAAATTCACAACCACCGTAATAACGCTTACCAGGTAAACCTTCAGCATATTTGTTGGTAAGTACCGAACCTTGGGCAGCCATTACTGCAGGTGAGGTAAAGTTTTCGCTGGCAATAAGTTCTAAATGGTCTTGTTGGCGTTGGTATTCTTTTTGAATTAAGTTAGCGACCAAGGGGTCGGTGTCAGCCAGAAAGTTTAAGTTAGTATTAGTCATGCTTTATGCTCCTGTAGAAAAATCTAAACGACTGATATTATCTAACCAGTGTTTTTTGTGGAATTAACTTATTACCATAATTACTTAAATTAACTTCTTACGGATACAGATAAAGTTGCGTCGATCTAATTTGCTCTACAACGTTTACTTCCTAAAAGCTGAAATGATGAAATGATAAAAAGTAGATAATCAACTTTCTACCTTTTGCCATACTTTATAGCACTACAAGTGATTCCAAATTTAGTCTGTACAAATGTTTGAGACTCTACTATTGCGTATAGGCAAATAGTAATGAATAACTTTTTAGTTTTTAATTTTCTATAAATCAGGGATTTTGTTTAGGTTGACCGTTCGGAGTGATTTGAGAGAACGGTAATAGGTTCAAATTTAGTTTGTACAAATGTTTGAGATTCTACTATTGCGTATAGCCAAATAGTAATGAATAACTTTTTAGTTTTTAATTTGCTATAAGTGAGGAATTTTGTTTAGGTTAACTGAGGGGAGTGATTTGAGACAAGGGTAATAGGTTTAAATTTAGTCTGTACAAATGTTTGAGATTCTACTATTGCGTATAGCTAAATAGTAATGAATAACTTTTTAGTTTTTAATTTGCTATAAATCAGGGATTTTGTTTAGGTTAACTGAGGGGATTAAAAGTTTGATACTATCCCCTATTCCCTGTTCCCTTCTACTTCTAATAGAGGCGCAGCATTAAGCAATGTCTGGGTATAGGGATGTTGGGGATGATTAAATATTTCTTCAGTTTTGCCCTGCTCGACAATTTTTCCACCATTCATAACAGCAATTCTGTCGCAAAGAAATCTGGCTACCCATAAATCATGGGTAATAAATAGATAAGTCAGATTTAATTCTTCCTTTAACTCCAGCATTAACTCTAGAACTTGCGTTTGAATAGTTGCGTCCAACATACTTACAGGTTCATCACAGATTACCAGTTTTGGGTGAGTAATTAAAGCTCTGGCAATAGCTACCCTTTGTTGTTGTCCTCCAGATAATTCTGATGGATATCTATCACCATATTCTGACACTGGAGTCAAACCAACTTTTTCTAGCATTTGCTCAACTTGAATCTTCGCTTCGTCCGCACTGGCTAAGTTATGGATAAATAGGGGGTCAGCAATTAGTTGGCTGACAGTCATCATGGGGTTGAGACAAGCCAAAGGATCTTGAAATATCATCTGCATTTGCCGACGGTAGGGTTGCAAGGCTGAGTTGGAGAGGGTTGTTAAGTCTGTGTTTTGAAATTCGACCAGGCCTGCAGTAGGTCGAATTAATTGTAAAATTGTGCGAGATAGGGTACTTTTACCACAACCGGATTCTCCTACTAATCCTACTATTTCCCCTGAATAAAGGTCTAGGTTGACTCCATCTACTGCTTTGATAAGTTGACTTTTGCTAGAAAATAATAACTGCTGAATAAAATTACTTTCTAAGGTGTAATGTTTCTGTAAATCTTTAACCTGTAAAATTGGAATAGGGGTATCAGAGAAAACTTTTAATTCAGCTAATTCAGCTTTTTCTAATTCGGTTTGGGGTTGAGTGGGTTCAACTATTTGAATTTTTAAAGCCGCTTGAAACAGAGATTTGGTATATTTATGTTGGGGATTGTGGAGAACTTTTCTAATCTGACCTGTTTCTACTACTTTGCCTCCGCACATCACAGCAATACGGTCACAATATTCTCCCACCATTGCCAGGTCGTGAGAAATTAAGAGTAGGGAAGTATGTCGCTCTTGGCAAAGTCGGGTTAGCTCCTGCAAAATTTGAGATGCTATAGTTACATCTAAGCTGGTGGTAGGTTCATCGGCAACAATTAGTTTTGGGTCGAGTAGTAAAGCTAGGGCGATCGCTACTCTTTGTCGCATTCCCCCACTAAACTCATGGGGATATTGAGACCATCGACTGGCTGGAATATTTACTGCTTCTAAAGTTTCTGTGGATTTTTTTTTTGCCTGGGATTTAGATATATGGGGTTGATGTGCTTTTATGGTTTCTAAACAATGACCCCCAATAGTCATCAACGGATCGAGGCGAGTCATGGGGTCTTGGAAAACTAATGCTACTGCTTCACCACGAAATTTTCTTAGTTGAGAGGGGTTCATCTCAAATACTGATTTTCCCCCAAAGGTGACAGACCCATCAACTTGCACCGATTTAGGTAATAATCTCATGGCAGCACGTCCGAGGGTAGATTTGCCACACCCTGATTCTCCTACTAATCCTAATTTTTCACCAGGTTGAAGTATTAGGGATACATTATTTACTGCCCAATGAGATTTTCCACGTTTTTCGGGATAAGCTACTCGTAAATTTTCTATATTAAGTAAGGGATTCATTTATTATTTTAATTGGCGATATAGCGTTTTTGGCGTTGCACCCCGGACTAATAATTTTGGATTAGAGAATTGGGGAATTGGGGGAATTAGGGAATTGTCAGAATGATTAATAAACTTATTTTTTCCTGCCATTATCTCGATGGATTTCTGGCAGTATTATTCAATAATGTGCAAAACCCGCGTTTCTTAGGCACACCTGTGTAAAGTTGTCTTTTTCTTCCTTTATAGAGCTATTATACCAAGCGTGAAAAAAGAATGTTACGAATAATTTGGGCGATAAAACTCTGTTCCGCGTTCGGCGAACGAAAGACACGTGCAGGAGATGTATCTTTGACTAAAAAGATAAATTAAGGGCTAAGAAATGGTATCGAAGCTATTATCCTGACTCCTGATTCCTGACTCGGTGACTCCTAATAAATAACCAGCCTATTTGTAGCAACTATTTATCAAATTGGTATTACCTAAAATCTGGAATTTTGTACCTCAAGGTTTTTGGAAATTGCTATACTTGCTTTGATAAATAGCAAGCTATTTGATTCTGGTTTTTTGACTAAATTGTTGTTGCAAAAATGTTATTCACAAAATTTAGCTTAGTTTTCAACTGGAAATATCTGGAAATATTAAGTCAAAGTTGATATATTGAGACCGAATCAAATGTACTTCCATTAATAACCAATAATAAAATTTATCTTTCATATTTATCTAAATCAAACATTTTTATCCCAAATTATGGTACTAGTAGTTACCAATGAGCATTTTTAACAGAAAAAAATTTACTTACAGCATATTCGGTGCTTTCTGAAGTACAGTGGCAGTAGTTTTTAAAATAGTTTTTGAAGTATAAAATAAGATTTCATTATTTGTGTTTGCCAAGCTACTAAAATTGATGTACCACATTTACATAGAATGCGCTGTAATAACTAAAAAATATTAATTCTGATTACCTAGACTATATTTTCCATTAAGTTCCTTTCTTTTATTTTCAAATCTGCGTAACATATAAGTAGCAGCACAATCTCCTTGAGGATGATTTTCTAATATATCTGTTAATTGAAAAACATACTCAGCTATCTCTTCTCCCAATTGATCGATAATATTCTGACGATTAATCATTTCTTGTTGATGCTGACGAACTTTTGCTTGCCATCGACTGGAAAACATTTCATGAATTTTGGTATGAAGACCAAGCTCTTCTAAAATTTTCCATTCTTCGCCATTATCAAACCACATACCACCACAACTCATACAACGTTCTATATAGAAAGGCTTTTTTATATTTATTTTGGTTCGTGACAAGTAGGTACCACACTCAGGACATAATCCAGCTTGACCATCAAAAGGAGAGGGTACAAAATCTTCAAATAGATTGTAGTGGGGTAAAGTTTCTTCTGGAGCATACCATGAAGGTAAACTGGCCAACCAGGTTTCATACTCTTTAGCCGAAATCCAGAAACCTTCAGATTTAGGGCAGTATTTTACTGGGATAATATCATTCAAAACAGCATCTTCTAAATCTATTTCGTATTTGGGACTTTTCATCGCATTTGTTCCTGATTCTGTATTGATTTTGTTTGACTAACTATGGTCAAGCAATAACCTCTGAGGGTTTCTAGGCGATCGCTTATAGTGGCCAATCGTTTTTCTCTGGTTTGAGAGTTTCGAGATGCTTGCAAAAAAGTAACATCCATGTTTAACAGTCTGAGTTGTTTATGGATTTCGGTCAGGTAAGACTGTACCAGAGATGCAACAGATCGATCTAGTTCGGAGTTATCTAAGATAACAATCTGAGTCTCAAAAAACTGTTGGACTTCGGTTTTGTGGGCCAATATTTTGTCTGTCTCTCTTTCGGCCACAGTCTGTTGTAGCTGATTCAGAAGTTGGCTTAATTTTTGATATTGCTGATTATGCTCCGCTGGTAACATAATATAAATCAGTGAATTTGTATATATTATTAACATACGAAGTAACAATCTAGGATTGTGGGTTAATAAGGTAAGTAAAGTCACTGAATCTGAACTAACCTTCCAATCGTTTTGTCACTTTTAATGTGAATAATTTGCTCGAGGTTCTTGCTATTCTTTCATCGCGATCGTCTAGCAATACTAAAAAATAATTAACTATTCAATTTTTAAGCTATTATATTTTAGATATCCATATCAATTAACCCCGATTTGATAATATAACTTTATTTCAATAATAATATATAGTTTTCTTATGAAAAATATTGGGAATGATCGGGTATAAAACATCACAAATAATCTCAATAAAACTGGAACTATATAGTAAAAAGCAGGTTGATAATTAGATTAGTTTCTAATAAAATAGAAATTTATAATTACTTCTAAAAAAATACAGAAATATAAATAATATTTCATCTGTAGCTGAAATAAGTTCAAAAACTGATAGCTCCTAACTTCTAAACTAACTCCTATGAATACAAAAACCCTCCTACCTAAACCGGAAATTTCATGTGTAATTCCTGACTGGCTAAAAGAATGTCTGGATAGCAGAAATAAGAGTGATAATGTAACTAGCTGTTCGGTAGATACGGCATTAATTTGTCAAGCATTTGAATTTGCCTATGAGTTACATAAAGGGCAATATCGTAAATCAGGAGAACCCTATATATGCCATCCTATAGCCGTTGCCGGATTATTAAAATATTTGGGCGGTGATAGTGCGATGATTGCTGCAGGTTTTCTACATGATATTGTGGAAGATACTGATATAACTATTGAAGAAATAGAACAAAAATTTGGTTCTGAAGTAGCTTTATTAGTAGAAGGCGTAACAAAGCTTTCTAAGTTTAATTTTTCTAGTAAAACAGAGCTACAAGCTGAAAATTTTCGCCGGATGTTTTTGGCAATGGCGAAGGATATTAGAGTTATTGTTGTCAAGCTGGCAGACAGATTACACAATATGAGAACTCTTGAACATTTGCCTCCTCACAAACAGTTAAGTATTGCTTTAGAGACGCGAGAAATATTTGCACCATTGGCAAATCGCTTGGGAATTGGTCGAATCAAATGGGAATTAGAAGACTTATCTTTTAAATATATAGAAGCAGCAGCTTATCGTAAAACACAAGAGTTGGTAACAGATAAAAGAGCCGATCGAGAAGCTAGATTGTTAAAAATGACAGATATTTTACGACAAAAACTCGACGAAGCAGGAATAGAATATTATGACATTAGTGGTCGCCCTAAACATCTTTATGGGATTTACCGCAAGATGCACTTCAAACAAAAAGAATTTCACGAAGTATATGATATTGCTGGACTCAGAATTATTGTAGAAAAAAAGGAAGATTGTTATCGCGCTTTAGCAATTGTTCATGACTCTTTTCGCCCTATTCCAGGAAGATTTAAAGATTATATTGGTCTGCCAAAACCTAACCGTTATCAATCACTACATACAGGAGTAATAGGTAACACAGGTCGCCCAGTAGAAGTGCAAATTAGAACTGTGGAAATGCACCATATTGCTGAGTATGGAATAGCTGCTCATTGGAAGTATAAAGAAACAGGTTCTAGTAATACTCAAATTACTACAGAAGATGAAAAATTTACTTGGCTACGACAATTATTAGAATGGCAAAGTGACCTTCAAGATGCTCAGGAATATTTAGAGACTGTTAAAGGAGATTTATTCTATGAAGATGTTTATGTTTTTACACCAAAAGGTGATGTAATTCCTCTCAAACAAGGGTCTACACCAGTCGATTTTGCTTATCGTATTCATACAGAAGTAGGCAACCATTGTACTGGAGCAAAAGTGAATGAGCGTATGGTGTCTTTAGGTACTCCTTTAAATAATGGTGATATAGTCGAAATCTTGACTCAGAAAAATGGTCGCCCTAGTATAGATTGGCTCAATTTTGTCGCAACTAGTGGAGCCCGAAATAGGATTCGTCAGTGGTATAAACGCTCCCATCGAGAAGAAAATCTCGCTCGTGGTCGAGAATTATTAGAAAAAGGATTGGGTAAGAGAGGGTTTGAATCTTTACTTAAATCTGAACAAATGCGACTTGTTTCTGAAAGATTCAATTATCATAATGTGGAGGATTTATTAGCAGGTTTAGGTTACGGTGAAGTAACTTTAAATTTAGTAGTTAATCGATTGCGAGATGCAGCTCGTGAGGTAACGCAAGTTGAGAATAATTCAGATATTTGGTCAGAAAAATATGTACAAAAATCTAGTGTAATACCATCTCGCACCACTCAAAATTCATCTTCAAATAAGTATCATCCGATTGCTGGAGTCGAGGGTTTAATGTATCATTTGGCAGGTTGTTGTAATCCGATTCCAGGTGAATCTATTATTGGTGCTGTAAGTCGTAGTCATGGTATTTCAATTCATCGTCAAGGATGTCCTAATTTAGAAAATATACCAGGGGAACGGTTAGTTCCTGTTAGCTGGAATCCTTGTAATGAAAATGAAGGGCGAGTTAAAACTTATCCGGTTAATATCTGTATAGAAGTTATCGATCGAGTGGGTGTGCTGAAGGATATTTTGTCTCGGCTGATGGATAATAATGTTAATGTTCAGAATGCTCAGGTCAAAACAAATCCTGGTCATCCGGCGATTATTAATTTATGTATTGAAGTGAGCGATCGTCAACAATTTGAACGCAGTTGTACTCAGATTAAAAATATGAGTGATTTTTTGAATTTGCGTCGTCTCAGTCAAGTTGAATAATACTTTTTTCGGTGTTAAAGTTAATCTAAAATTCTCTGAAAATATTGATAATTTCAGAGGATTTTTCTTGAAAAGTTTTGGTGACATTAGAAAGGAATAAATAACAAAATATTTCTAATACCGAATCTCGGTCGCCAGGGTATACTCTCTGCTTCGGCACGCGGGTACTAAATCTCCTTATTTGTCATCTCCCAGAACTTAGAGCTAGACCAAATTTTTCTTCTCAGGAAGAAAAATTACCAGTTTTTAAAAAATACAGGATAACTGTTCAACAATCGGGATAAAAATTGAATTTTTATCAAGTTACCTATCTGACCTTGCTATTTGTTTGTCAACGAGTAGAGAAAATTTTTTTCGCGTTTTATTTCTGGGAATACTCAGGGGAAAAAATTCAGGAAAACCTCGCCCCAAATCTAGTAATCGTTTTTGTTTCTTGGTTTTTGAAGGAGGGGGAACGAGAAATTCATTCTTGTTCAGTTGGGGGGAAATACCTTTATTTAAAAATCCTTGAGATGGGTCTAGTTAAAGTAAGGATGATATCAAACCCGGTAGTATCGGTGTAAAAAAGCAGAGAAACCGGGTTTATATCAAATACCCTACAATACTAACATCGAGTTCCAACAAACCCAGTTTCTTATAATACTTCCATTGCTAGCGGATTTAATATCAATTGTAGGTTCAAAAACAGAGGAAGTAAAAGATGGGATTTACCCGTTCAACAAATATTCATCCCTTGATTCAGCAACGCCTATTTTTTAACCACATTTTATCGGTCAACTTATTCAAAATATAGCAGAAAAGTTATGCTTATAGAAAAATCATCAATTAATAATCTTCTACATCAGCAACGTCAATTCTTTACTACTGGCAAAACAAAGAATGTTGAGTTTCGGATTCAACAACTTAAGCGTTTAAAACAGGCAGTTTCAGATTATCAAAAACAGATAGTTGCTGCGGTTAAAGCAGATTTGAATAGACCAAAATTTGAAGCTTATTTTGAACTAGGTTTTTTTGCTGAGATAAATGATGTGATTAAAAAGTTGAAGTCTTGGGCTAAACCTCGAAAAGTTTCTACTCCTATTGAACAGTTTCCGGGCGGAGCAAAAATTTATCCTGAGCCTTTGGGAGTAGTATTAATTATTGGTCCGTGGAATTATCCTTTTCAATTAGTAATTTATCCTTTATTAGGTGCTATTGCTGCCGGAAATTGTGCGGTCATTAAACCTTCTGAAATAGCTGTTAATACATCTAAGGTTATTGCTGATTTAATTACTCATACTTTTGAATCTAATTATATTACTGTTGTGACTGGTGGAGTGGAAACAAGTCAACAGTTATTAGCAGAAAAGTTTGACCATATATTTTTCACCGGAGGTACAAGAGTTGGCAAAATAGTTATGGAAGCTGCTGCTAAAAATCTTACGCCTGTGACTTTGGAATTAGGAGGAAAAAGTCCTTGTATTGTTGATTCTGATGTTCAGTTAGAATATACGGCAAAACGTATTACTTGGGGAAAGTTTATTAATGCTGGTCAAACTTGTATTGCTCCTGATTATTTATTGGTAAATCAAACTGTTAAATCAGACTTGTTACATAAAATTCAAGAATGTGTTTATGAATTTTATGGTGCAAATCCTGCTAATAGCCCAGATTATTGTCGGATTATTAATCAACAACAATTTAAGAGATTAACTAAGTTACTCCAAGATGGAAAAATAGTTATTGGTGGTGAAACTAATTCAGAGGAATATTATATTGCACCAACTGTTATTGAGGGAGTTTCTTGGGATTTCCCAATTATGCAAGAAGAAATTTTCGGACCTATTTTGCCAGTATTAGAATATGAAGATTTAAGAGAAGCGATCGCTTCTCTTAACTCTCTTCCTAAACCCCTAGCACTTTACTTTTTTTCTAGAAACAAAAATAAGCAACAGCAAGTTTTAGCAGAAACTTCTTCTGGTAATGTTTGTATTAATGATACTGTGATGCAATTTGGAGTGAAATCTTTACCCTTTGGAGGTGTGGGAAATAGTGGTATTGGTAGCTATCATGGTAAGGCTAGTTTTGATACTTTTTCCCATTATAAAAGTGTGTTGAACAAGGGATTATGGTTAGATTTAAACTGGCGATATGCTCCGTATAAAGGTAAAGTGGATTTGATTAAAAAGCTAATTTTTCGATAATTTTATGCTCCTAACAGACCCTAAGCAGATTGAGTTATTGCACTAGATTTAGCCAAATATATACCTATTAAAACTATGAAAAAAGCTGTCCAGTTGAGAATCTCTAATTTCTCTCCAAAAATAAACCAAGCCAGAATGGCAGCAATAAAAGGTTCCATCAACAGAAATATAGAGATAAATCCCGACGAAAAATTCTTCAGACTGTAAGCTACAATTCCTTGACCTAATACTTGGCAAATAATACCTAAAGATATAACTGAAAACCATCCCCACAGGGAAATAGGAAATAATCTATCTTCAGTAATTAGTAAAACTGGCAAAAGAAATAAACTACTAAAAGCACACAACCAAAACAGTATAGTTGTTGCTGAAAAATTGGCTCTTAATTTTTCTATAACTAGAAAGTAGCCAGCATATAATAGAGCCGAAAATAAAGCAGCACTATCACCAATTAGGTGTTTCAAATCGACCTGAAAATCTTCGATTCCAATAACTATAGTTCCTCCTAATGCAAGTACTAGACCTATCACAAACTTCTTGTCAAAACAATGCCCTAAAAATAACCAGCCTCCCAAAGTTGCGAAAATAGGAGTCATATTATGCAAGAGGTTAGAATTAGCAACACTAACCTGAGTCAAAGACCAAGCCCAAAACACGAAACTAATTATAGTCAGACCTATTAATAATAATAGAATTAATATATTTTCCAAAGTGTAAAGTCGATTAAATACTAGAGATTTAAGCGATCGCTTATCCCGCACTATTTCAATTCCCTTCCATAACCCGATAGTTAAAGCTGCTATCCAAAGGCGATTAAAAACTGTTGCATTAGAGCTGATTTCATTTTCGCTAAATTTGATTAAAATTGGTGCTAAGGATAGAATTAATACAGCTATGGATAATAATATGATTTCTTTTAGAGATGAAGTTATCTTACTTTCTAGCTGTAAATTTTCTAGATTTGCCATAATTAATAGGTAGTGTTTTATAGCTTATATAGTAATCAAAAATCAGATGTGATAAATTTTGGTGTATTTATTTGCGAATTCTACCGCGCCACCTACCACCAGGAAAAATTCACGACTTAAGTAAGTAGGCATAAATAAACGTTTCCTACCGAATGCTGCGCAAAAAAAATTAAAAATCTAAAGATGAAGCCAGAAGCTAGTTTTCAATAAATTTTCACCGTTTTTAATTTCTATCGCTATTTTACGGATAATTAAACTTACCTACTTAAATAGGATTGCTATAGCGTGCAATACAATAAGAATAATCAACTTCTTTAAATCCAGCCAATTCAATTATAATTTCTTCAGAACTTTTATTTAAATTAGCCTTAGCTAAGACTAGATTTCGGAAAACAGAATCGCTTTTATATTTTAACATCAAGGCATAAAAAAGCGTGTTCCTAAAAACTTTTCCTTTTTTAATATCTAACTTAATTTCTAGGTTAAATTGACCGAGAATTTGGGAAATGTTTGAAACTAATTGAATATCTACCTCACCCAAAATAAAACACCCTGATGTTGACAAAATTCTGGTTATATTTTCACCAAACTCTAGCAAGCAATTAGAAAAATATCGCAAACATCCATGTGCTAAAACTAAATCATATTTTTTTTCTAAATTTAATGGTTTCGACAAATCCACAGAATATTTTTGGTTAGCAAATAAACTATTTTTCAACATAGCTTCAGATTTATCAAAGTGGTCAATTTCCAAGAGATCGCTAAAGTATTCAGAATAAATTTCTTCAGAAAGCAATCCACTACCGCTACATAGTATAGCCAACGATTTATGATCTAGAGACTTAAAATATTCTTTAACAACGCTCAAAAATAAAGGAATTGACCGATCGTTTTTTTTGATAATTTCATGTCTCAGCAGCTTGGGCAAATCTTGTTCTGCAAATATTTTATTCAGATCATCGTAATAAGATGGTTTAATGGTAAGGTCTTGATGATAAATCTCGTTAGATAATTGATTAACAATGGTATCGATATTGTTCATGGGTAAAAACTTGATTAACTAAGGAATGATAATTAAATAAAGTCCATAACTTTTTTTTGAAGTTCAGATGATAGCAATATTAGGAAATTAAACTTGTGTAGATAATAAAATCCTCATTCCTAAATATTAACTAATTTAGCTTTGGTAACAAACTCAGAGCCGTCTTAAATTCATCTGCCAGTTCATCGTATGTTTTAATCGGTTTGTGAGGAAAAGGCAGTGCAATTAATTCATTAATTAATTGTATATTTCCCTCTCTAGGTCGAGTAATATTTACTTCTGGCATATAATCCCAATTAATTGCAAAAACAGTTATTCCTTGAAGATATGCTCGTTTAGCCGTATCTACAGTGGCACTTTTTTCACCAGATTCAACCACAATAAATAAACTTGAAAGTGCTGTGATAATTCGATCTCTTTGCAAGAGGCGGTCGCCAAATCTATTGCCAAAATCTGGATATTCTGAAATGAAACCTCCATTATTTAATATTGAAGTTTCAAGTAACTTCCGTTGGGGAATATATGGATGCAATCCACTATTAACATCGTTACCTAGCACAGCAAAAGTTTTTCCACCCATATCTAATGCTCCTAAATGAGCCATCATATCCACACCAAAAACTCCTCCAGAAATCACGACTCCTTCCTGCTGACAAACTAATTGTCCTAATAATATTGTCGCCATCGAACCATCAACTGTAGGAGATTCTGTACCTCCAAAACCAACAGTTAAATCCACATTAAGAAAATTCCAATCTTTGCCCTTATAATAAAGAGTCGATGGGGGTTCGACGTGTCTTAATTTGTAGACTATATCCTTTTGTTTAAACTTATCCCAAAAGTACAACGCTTCTTCTGGATTAGCAGGAGCAGGAAAAGGAAATTTTATGGATTTTAGTCTCTTATTCAGAGTGGTAAATTTATTTAGGTCATTGCCATCAATAGTTAGAGACAAAATCCCATCATTCGAGTTTGTTTGCATCGGAATAAACCTCTAATTTATGTTTATAAAAATTGCATTTGTGGCATGAGAAAATACATCACCAAGTTCACCTCCCTCATCGATAGAATCAAGAGTTTCTCCTGTACATTACTACTATATGAATAAAATTCACCTAAATTGAGGACCGCTCACCCAAGAAACAAGTGCCCACCTTTTACCCTTAGTAATAGGTGTTACTTCATGGAGCATAAAAGAAGGAAACATAATCATCGTTCCTCTCGCTTTTGGCAACTTTTCTGCTTCTCTTTGAGTATATAAATTCAGTTCAGAACCCTCATAATCTTCAGGAGCAGAAAGTTGCACAGAGAAAGAAATTTTTCTATAGTAATAATAATCCCCATTATCTATATGCTTAATATAATGACCGTTAATATTTTTCTGACTATTACTAGCGGAATAACATAAAAGTTGTAAATTATCAATAATACCATAAATATCATAGTTCCACCACTTAGAATTTGTATATTTAACATTGTTAGTCAATCTTTCCCAAAGCCATCTAGTTGATTCTGAATAACTGATACCCCACACATTTACTTGGCGAAATTCTGGCTTAACTGTTCCATCTACAGTTCCTTGATTTGGAGTTATTTGTTTGGATAAAGAAATAATCCATTCACACTCTTCGGCTGTGAATGCTCCCCAGTTTTCACCTTTCTGGCAAAAATGTTCTGGTTGGCTAGCATCATAGCAACTGTATTTAATTTGATGATATTTTTGTTGAGGATAAATCCACATCATATTATTCAAATATTCCTCTATATTAATTAACCTTAATTAACCTTAATTATCTCAATTGATTCCCACTGACCCAACCAACTAGCGTCCATCTTTTTCCTTGAATAATAGGCGTTACTTCATTGAGAGTAAATGAAGAAAACATAATCATTGTTCCTCTCCCTCTAACTAACTTAGTTGGAGTTTCTGTTACATACAAATCTAGTTCTGCACCTTCATAAGTATTAGGGTCAGATAATTCAACAGAAAAAGATATTTTCCGACAATAGAAAGGATATTCATTATCTATATGTAAATCATCACGGTCTTTACCACGATCGGAATTATTTGTACCATCATAGCAAAGGAGTTGTAGAGGTTCTAAAATTCCCACAAGATCATAGTTCCACCAGCGATTATTTGCAGCCATAACATTGTTAATTAATCGTTGCCAAAGCCATTTTGTTTCTTCCGTTCGATCGATTTCCCAAATGCTTACTTGACGATAAGTTGGATTAATACTTTCAACTGTATCGCTTTGAAGTTTAGCTACATTCTTTGATAGGGATATAATTGAGTCACATTCACTCGCTGTAAATGCTCCCCAGTTATCACCTTTCTGGCAAAAATGACTTGCTTCACCTGCATCGTAACAAGCAAATACGGTGTAATTAGATTTTTTTTGAGGATATATCCAAAACATTTTTGAAGCTTTGCCGATCCAATATGACTAAGTAATTTGAAAATATATATTAGCATCACAACTAGAATTATGAAATCTTAATTCCATAAGTAGCCCCGCTCCAATATGACTAAGTAATTTGAAAATATATATTAGCATCACAACTAGAATTATGAAATGCTAATTCCATAACTCTAATTGGTGAATTATCTTTTCTGTAGCGGGTTTAATACCCCACCGTCAACTGGAGTGCTTAAAATTGTTTATAGAATCCCTATGCAATTTTCACATCACGCCTTCTGCCTTCAGCATAGCTGCCTTCTGCCTTCTTCAATATTTTAATCTTTTTGGTGCAATTGCTTCAGAGAAAGTTCTATACTAGCTGTGAGTTTTTTAGCACCTTGCTTTGTAGACTCACCAATATAATCTTTAACTTCTAAAGCAGAGCCAATATTCACTTGAACGCCACACCGCCAAGGCAGAGGAGCTGGATAATCGTATAAAATGCTAATCGGAATAATTTTTAGGTTAAGGTCAGTTTGACCCGATATTGCTTGTAGTGCGATGCGAGCGACTCCTGGTTGAAGAGTTTGAATTTGATTATCCTGATATATGCGACCTTCTGGAAAAAGCACCAGCATTTCTTGATTTTCCAGAAGTTCAAGACTGTAGCGAATACTAGAAATTCCAGGATTATTGCGATCTACGGGAAACCCACCTAAGCGACGAATAAACCAACCTTGGAAACCCTGAGTTTGTTCTTCAGAAACCATATATCTTAGTTGACGTTTAGTAACCAACCAACCTGCTACATAAGCAATAATTAGAGGGTCCCACCTAGATCGATGAGTCGGAGCAAGAATAATTGCTTCTTTTTTTGTAGGAATATTTTCTTGACCCCTAACTTTTATTTTCAAATAAAACGGCACAACAATGTAACGAAGCAAAAAATAAGTTAATGGAGTTAACCAAGGTGAAAACCCAGAGGTAACTTCTTGAGATTTTAGAGTTTTTTGATATTGTTTGTTTTCGGTCATGGCTATGTTATAGCTAGTAGACGAGGGCGTGAGTTTTTCTAAATTTAAATTATTGCTTCACTGCTTTTGCCTAATAAGTCTATATGTTCAATAATTAACAATTAATAATTACTTCTCCTGAAAACGAATAGGATTGAATAAAAATATTTTTTGTATTTTTCCTCCTTTTAAGGCTACAGCCAGTGGCGCAGACAAGGAGCGGCTTCATACCTTAATTACTCGGTAACTTTATTCCCACCAAAGTCTATTATAAATTTCGGGAAAAGCAGATATTTTGATATTGTTTGTAAATACTAAAGGCAAGAGAAGAAAGAAAAGTAGTTGTCTATAAATTGGGGATGAACACAAAAATAATGTACCAGTGTCTAGCTTTATCGGTGGGCAAAATATTCTTTCGGGATTTTTAATTGAGTTGATATCTTCGTTTTGCCCACCCTACTTTAATCGGTAGTTTATTTCAACGCAAGTCCCTTGATAGGTTTTTTCCAGCATCAAAAACTTGTAATTTTTGCAGTCAAAGATTCAAGTTAACGCCTCTACAAATCAGAAATTGCTAATCTCCTAAATGCAGTTAGTTTCACGATAGAGATATTAATACAGGTTGTAATTTGCGTGATTATTTTGCCTTAGTAAGTGGCGTTCAAGTCTCTAGAGAAAATATAAAACCAAAGCCGAGTCTAGACTTAGTAGCCATGTAAAAATAAGTTATACAAATTTTATCTGAAGTGAATTGTTAAATCTAGCTTCCATAAACAAAACTGTTAAGATTATTTTTACACGAGTCCTTAGTAGAGACAATTTTCAATCTTAGGAGGAGAATTTTAGCCGTTAGCTACAGCGTTTAGCCTTGGATACTTCACCTAAAAACACCAAATATACATAGCACTATAGTTTTTCGCTGCTAAATATAACATTAATGCCTAAGTCCTCAAAAAAAATACCCTTAGAAACCAGACATACTACATACTACTATAACGTTCTTCTGCCCAAGGCTCACCTCGTTTATGGTAGCCATTACGCTCCCAGAAACCTAATCCTTCATTGTCTAGAAATTCTAGCCCATTAATCCATTTTGCACTTTTCCAAGCATAAAGATGAGGAACCACTAACCGCATCGGGCCACCATGTTCTGGAGGCAATGGTTCACCAAATAGAGTATGAGCAAAGAAATTTTCTTCTCTGACAAAATCAGCCATGGAAATATTAGTAGTATAACCACCATAGCAATGTTCCATAATCTCGACAGCTTTAGGATCGACCTCTAGATGGCGCATGAAATCTGTAACTTTGACCCCCGTCCACTGGACATCTAATTTTGACCAACGAGTCACACAATGAAAATCTGCTGTAAAGTTGTTTTGTGGCATGGCCATAAAGTCTGCCCAACTAAAAGTCACTGGTTTAGCTAAACCCCTGACCTGAAATTCCCATTCGTTTGTAGTTATTTGAGGAGTTTTACCATAAGTTAATACGGGAAAACCACTCGCCAAGTATTGACCGGGAGGGACGCGATCGCTTTGTTCTGCTTCTGGCTTTTGGAAAAATTTACCCAACATCGTTTAAAATAAAAATTTTTGGTAACTTACTTTGAATAACTCTAGATTAACTTTTTTTGGTTTCTTTAAGTTGTTAATGATAAACCAAAATCTCTGTTGACAGTTTTTAGTTAATCTAGAAAACTCACTGAACTAAATTTCTGACCACTAGGTGGTATTATAATTATTCTAGTGGTCTGTCAATTTTGAAATGATGGATAGATTTTTTTTACTTTAGATTTTGGGCTAATACTTTTTGGAGTTGCTTACCAATCAGAATTATCTTGACAGACTACTAAGCAGTTACTAACCTAGTGGACCGACACATATTCAATGGTGCCCGGCGACGGATTGTTAAATACCTTTAACAGCTTATATTTTAGCCGTAATGGCGCACCCTACAATAATGAACTATTTTAGCTGAACCGCGGCACTAGGTTGAGCATTTCAACTGTTTTCCATTTTTACCCTAAATCTATTCCTAAAACAATACTGATATTATTAATCGTTTGCTGAATTGACAATGAACGAAAGGAATATTTTCTCATTGGGGATGATAATTAGAGAGGCATGAAGTTTGTGACTCCCGGTCTAGACTTATATGAACTTCCGTTGGATAAATATTTAGTTGGATAAATATTTATAGTCAGTTTTGAGCAGAGTATGGGGTTGAGGCGGTGGTAGTGAATAAAAATTTAGGTACTTACCCTAGAAATCCTTATTTACCAGCACTAATCAACCGAACTTCATATAAATTCCCGAAGCAAATTACGCAATGGGAACTTATTTCATTTGTAGTTATACTATGTATTTATGACACTACGGAGAAAACACCATGGACTTCTATTGTATAGTTCCTTTGAGTATATTTTGTCTAGCTGTTTCTGTCAGTTTTTATACTGATATCAAAACTTTAGATGGCATCCCCAGTCTCATTGCTCCGTGCATCGGAGTTATTAGTTTAATCTGGTTTTTTGCCATCATTCCTTGGTTATTCCAAGCTGCCTGTGTAATAATTTTACTTTCTTTGAGTAAAATATATTTACCCACCACGTTCAATATATTGAAATGATATAACTGCAATTAAATATTTATTTGATTTTGGTTTAATTTTAAACTCATCGGTGCACTATAATTGAACTGTGTATGAGCAAGTTTTTCAGGATTAAGATATTCCACAAGAATGTCTTCGTCTTTAATAGTAATTTATTCTATTGACATCAACACTACCAAAGCTAAATGAGAGATTATATCAAACCCATTTAATTAGATATAAAAAAAATTTTACCTCGACCTAACTAATTGCCAAATCTTAAATCTTTTTCATTCTCTTATCTCCTTACTTCTGTACGGGCGATTTCGGTCCGAATCATCTGCTTTCCATAAATCGCCCCTACTACCTGACTTATATAGCATTTCTCGCTCTTGGTGAGATACACAAGTCCAGTAGGGTGCGAAGCGTGTTACGTAACGCACCATCCCCACAGCAGACGGTGCGTGAGGTGTAAAATCAACAATTATTCCAGAAATGGTAAGCGTGCCGTCACACACCCTACTTGATCTTTTGTTTACAAACAGTCTCTAATAAATTAAGAAATAGAAAAAATACTGTACTTCATAAAAGATGAGAACCGCGATAATTCCTAACTAAATATACCGAAAAAGAACAGATTTGATATTATAACAAAAGTCAAAAGTGCAAAATTTTTTGATAGAATTTCCTCACCAAAACCAGTAGAATGACCTGAATAATTCTGCCAATATTTACCAATCTTGATAACTTTGAGATTCATTATTTTTTTCCAACCAATCCTGTCCCAACTGAATTGTCACATCCGAACTCAAATATCCCGTACTTTCGACAAAAATATTTCCAAGTCCTAAAGACTTTTGCACCGCTTTAGCTCCCTGAATATCTCCATTCTGAGCCACAATTCGAGTTACTTCCAAAGGTTTACTCCAAGGTTTAGTAACTTTAACATTCCAATAACCTGCATCATTAAGAGACCTTACTAATTCATCTACAGCCTCCCAACTATCAGTGCTATCTTGAATAGCAACTCTAATATATGTAGACTCAGTATCTTCCGATTGCCAACGATTATAGCCAAAATCAAAATGTTCAGCAATCATCGCATCCAGGCTCCTCAAATCAGGCAACCAGTAACTAGCATTATATTCCTCTGGATTACTAAACTCACCAGGCACCATCAACATCTGCATATTAGAATCATCAATTATTGTAGCAAAATTCGTCAGAGCCACCAATTCCTCAACACTCAAATTAGTATCAATATGAGACTGAATTACAGACAAAATCTTGGGTAGTCTGGATAAAGTTTTCACATTCACCAACTGTTCTGTAAATGCTCGCATCAGCATTTGCTGGCGCTGCACCCTACCAATGTCCCCTAAATTGTCATACCTAAACCTAAGAAATTGTAGCACTCGATCGCCATTAAGATGTTGCTCGCCAGCCTTAAGATTAATATACAAATGTTGACTATCGTCCTGATACTTCATATCTTTGGGGACATAGACTTTGACTCCCCCCAAAGCATCTATTAATTTTTCTACACCCTGGACATTCACTCTGATATAGCGGTCTATCCCCACTCCACCCAAAAGTTCACTCACAGCTTTAGCACTTTTTGCTGGCCCTCCATAGTAGTTGGCAGCATTAATCTTAGTTAACCCACGATCTTCTACATATGTACGAGTATCTCTGGGAACAGAAAGCATAGTTAACTTTTTATTGTTTGGATCGAACCTAACTAACAACATTGTGTCAGATAGTCCTTTGAAGGAATTAACTAAAGCATGATAGCCCAGTTCTTCTTCCTGGGGATATTCTTCCAAGTCTGATGTTAGGACTTTAACTCCAAGCACTAATATATTTACAGGGCGAGTCAGCTCTGGCAATTTCATATTGCTTTTGGCCAGCTTTTTTTGAGAAAATACCGCAGCATCTTCTGGAGAGAGCTTTTGTTGCATTAGTGGGGTGCTCGAAAGAGAAACTGCCAACAAAGCTCCGGCCGTTGCGGATACCATCGCTACTCCAGCTAAACCTAAACCTAACCCAAACCAACGTCCTGGACTTAATTTGGAAATTTGTTTCTGCTGATTTTGTCTCTTTGAGTATTTATATTTACTTGAGGTTGAATGTAAAAATTTATTAGCGGGCACTGACTTCCTCACACACTAAGTATTAAAATAATTTCACTTTGTTAGAGAATTTTGGGTACAAATCTCAATTTTCAATAGTTAAGTAGAATCTTAAACTATCATAAATGTTTACCAACAATTTTTTCTGCTATCCGGCTAATTCCTGGCAACCATAAGGGTTGTCGTTTCCAAATGCGAACCATTAGCCCCAAACTAACAATAAAATAACTGGTAGTTAGGCAGCTATTTATTAATAACAAGGATATAGTCCCAGATTCCCCAATTTTGGCTCCTGCTTCCAATAAAATACTTCCAAATAGCCAGATAAAACTTAAACTAACAGCTAATCGGCTCACGGCTCTATGTTCTTCGCTACCCTGGTGACGATATAAACTCCACAGTGATGGAAAGAAACCTAATATTGGGGTTACTAAGACAAACAGTTGTAAACGCTTAATATCAGGATTTTCAAGTTGGTTAGTATTGTTCATATTTGTTAATTAAGCTATCAATAAAGTTTCAAGTGTTTGTGAAATTTTAGTAAGAAATTTTATCGCAGCAATATCTGAATAGATTGCTCTTCAATTCTGTCTGTGTCCAGTAACTGCAAAATTATTCTCTGAAATTATTAGACCTCTTTCAAAACTCAAAGTCAAATCAATTTCAATACAGAAATTGATGATTTCTGTTGATACCTGACTTTTGAAGTTGCTATCCTAACGGAATGATCCGCAAACGCTTCTCTCTTGCCTCCTGGGTCGGAGCTGCGCTTTTGATGTCGTGGGGCCAAACACGAGGCATGACTTTTGACTGACAACTGTGGCGAAATTTACTAAGGTTTTAAATTAATATAGCAATCCTAAATCATTTTTCAGATAACAACTTTCTACCAAAGGAAAACTGAGTTATGTATATTCTGATCATTCATTCGGCGTTGCTATATATACACGTTCTAATAAAATAGATCATAAAATCAATGTTAAAATTTAGAGTAACCTACTAGAGTAAGCAAATAGGAGAATATCTATCATTATGACCACTACCCAGAAATCTATTGTTGTTGCTCCATCTATATTATCAGCAGATTTTAGCCGTCTTGGAGACGATGTTCGAGCAGTAGACGAAGCAGGTGCTGATTGGATTCATATAGATGTAATGGATGGCCGTTTTGTGCCCAACATTACTATTGGCCCATTGATTGTGAAAGCACTTCGCCCTGTAACAAAGAAACCTCTAGATGTCCACTTGATGATTGTGGAGCCTGAGAAGTATGTTGAAGATTTCGCTAAAGCCGGTGCTGATATTATATCTGTTCATGCTGAACATAATGCTTCACCTCATTTACACCGCACTCTCGGCCAAATTAAGGAGTTGGGTAAACAAGCTGGTGTAGTTCTTAATCCTTCTACACCATTAGAATTAATTGAATATGCTTTAGACCTTTGTGACTTGGTGTTGATTATGAGTGTCAACCCTGGTTTTGGCGGCCAAAGTTTTATTCCTGGAGTAGTATCCAAAATCCGCAAGCTGCGTCAGATGTGTGATGAACGAGGTCTCGATCCTTGGATTGAAGTAGATGGTGGTTTGAAGAGTAAAAACACTTGGCAGGTTTTAGAAGCTGGTGCTAATGCTATTGTTGCTGGGTCTGCTGTATTTGGTGCTGATGATTATGCAGAGGCGATCGAAGGTATTCGTAATAGTAAGCGTCCTACTCCTGAATTGGCTACTGTTTAATTAATTAAAATACTCCTTTTTTTTAAATTCAAAGATAAATAAAAATTAAAAATGGGATTTTTATATATTCCATTTTTAATTTTTGGTTTTAAATTAACCTATTGGCTGACTTTGGCTAAAGCTTCCTCCATCTCGGATACTTTTACGGCACCAGAGAAAGTTTCTCCATTCAAAATAAAGAAAGGCGTACCAGAAACACCTATTTTTTGAGCCAGTTCAATATCTTCTTTTAATTGAGCAATAACTGCTTCAGATTTGCGATCGCTATTAAACTGCTCCAAGTCCAAATTTAACTCATCGGCAATTTGTATATATAAATCTTCTCCCAACTCAGCTTGTTGCTCAAACAAAGCATCGTGATATTCCCAAAATTTCCCTTGTTGTTGAGCTGCCCAAGCTGCTCTAGCAGCAGGAATAGCTTGGGGATGAATTTGAGTCAGAGGTAAATGTTTAAATACCAAAGTAACTCGATCTTTATGCCGCTGCATAAACTGCTTCAGATTTTCTTGGACTTTTTCACAGAAAGGACATTGAAAATCCGAGAATTCAAAGAGGACTATTTTTTGACTCTCAGAGCCAATAGTGGGAGAATTACCAATTTTTGCTTCAGGATTAGTTTTGAAATCTTTTAATATCTCCTGCTGACCCACTTGTAATTGTTGAGTTTGCTGTTGCTGATAAGCTTGTACCGATTCAATAATTATTTCTGGATTTTCACGAATAATTTTTAATACTTGTTTTTCTAACTCTGGAGTTACTTCACTATTATCTGACTGAGCTAATGAATTACAACCGCCAATTGTTAGGGCTATGCTGAGTATTGCTGTCAGACAAATCACTTTCAACCGATGTAGTTTACCTCTAATAAAATAGTTATCCATAATTCTTAATTCATCACCAAACTAACTATAAAAAACAATAATAAACACATCATAAATCAAAAGGGCTTGCCGAGCAACTCGAAAAATTTACAGATTAAAGAATAAAGTTTTTTAAGAGCGAAACTTTGCACTTTTTAAGATGCAAAAATCTCACTTTTTGAGCAAATCTAGCAAATCTCTCTCGGGGTAAAATCAAAATAAGCAGGTACACAAAATTCATTACACATTTAGCGAAACTGAATTACTTCTACTGTATACTGTAAGGATTATATATAATTAATCAGAGTAGGTAATTATTTTTGTTTAGGTACTTACAATTATTATTCTTTATAAGTTCCTTTTTCTTTCTGAATCCTGAATCATAAAAAAAGACTTTTTCAGCCAAGCCGAAATAAACTATGGTCATTTAATTCTAGATTTTAGCAATGAATTTACTTACTTTCAGATAGGGAAAGATAAATTATCGGAAGATATAAATAACCTATTTTCGTCAAGACATAACATGGCACAGTTTAGAATGAAATAGCCCTGTAAATAAACCAATAAGTATTAATTAATTAATTACCAAATTAACACTATAAAATAGTCAAATATTAGCATTCACTCTAAGTACGACAATAAATAATATTCCCGGTCATAATAAACCAAATTAATTATTAAATAAAATCATCCCAACTCAAAATCAAATATTTTAGCGTGCCCATAACCCCATCTAAAACAGATTATTGTTTGTCAAAACAGTTTAAATTTTGACAAACACATCAAGTCAGTAGTCTATAGACACGCTATCATAATTCATAATATAGAGAAAACTCTAATCTAAATAACCCATCAAGCCTTCACTGTCAATCTGATTAGAAGCAACTGGACGATTCATCAGAGTGTTAGTCACATCCAAATGGGTAGTACCAATTGGGCGCACCCCAGAAGCAGTAATTGTACTATTAAATTCTAAGCCACTAACCGCTATTGGACGAATTCCAGAAGCAGAAATGGTATGGTCAACTTGAAGACCAGTTGAAACTATGGGGCGATTAGCTATTGTGTGAGTATACTGAAGATGAGTTGTACCAATTGGACGATTTTGTGGTAAAGCTAAGTATCCAACGGTCTGAGAATCTTGTGTTTGCTTTTGTTTGTTCGGTTGTGCCTCTACTTGTAAAGTAGTGCGTTGTTGAGAGTTTTTATCTAATACTGTGGGTTGACTACTTTGAGTATTAGCTTGGCTGCCATCAGTGGTTTTATTAGTTTCTTTCATACTTCTATTATTGCTGATAATCTTCGGATCTAAATTCTTAAACTGGTTTATCAATTCATTATCTGAACCATTATCTGTTGACATTGGCCCTTTGTATTGGATTGAATTCTAAAATATTAATAAACCTGTAGATATTGTAACCATATTTGAAGCAAAAAACATACTTTTGTTAAAAAATGCAATATATAAGTTCAGATATTTACCCTTAAATCAGAAATTGGTATCATATCATCGTCTTTGTTAATAATTTTTTTTTCTATGATTTTGGCAATATTCCCAACAAAATATCCGAAAAATTGGCATAATTTTAGTCTGTGGTTTGAATATTTATAAAAACTGATTTTTGACCAAAGTTGTTGGTGCGCAGAAGTATTTTGTTGTTAAACTAGCCATTTAACCTTTAACTTTTAACTTATTTAATATTGTCTTGACCTCATTTCAAAGATGAAAATTTATCTCGCCCTCTGCTACTCTAGACAATGAATACTGTTTATTTATTAAATTCCTCAAATTCTTAAATTTGCCAACCATGCACACAAAAAATCCTACCCTTTTGGCTCTTGACTTTGACGGCGTTTTATGTAATGGACTGGTTGAATACTTTCAAACAGCCTGGCGGACCTACTGTCATATTTGGCAACCATCCGAGCAAATAGCGACTGAAGATTTAGCACAAAAATTTTACCGACTACGCCCAGTCATAGAAATAGGCTGGGAAATGCCAGTATTAGTAAGAGCTTTAGTATTAGGTATAGAAGAAGAAAAAATTTTTGACCGATGGCAAGATATCGCCTTAGAAATTATCACAAAAGAAAATCGCGATCGAGCAGAAATAGGTTCTCGCCTTGACCAAACTAGAGATGAATGGATAGCTAAAGATTTAGAGGGATGGCTATCTTTACATGAATTTTATCCAGGAGTCGTAGAAAAAGTCAAGCAGCTAATCGCATCAGAAGTTAAACCAGTTATAGTTACAACAAAAGAGGGTAGGTTTGTACGTTCGCTCCTCGAAAAACAAGGTATTAATTTGTCACCAGCAGATATTATTGGCAAAGAATGTAAACGCCCTAAATACGAAACTCTACGAATTTTATTTGCAGCATCAGGTGCAGGAACAATTATTTGGTTAGTCGAAGACAGACTTAAAACTTTACTCGCAGTGCAAAAACAACCAGACTTAAAAGAAGTAAAATTATTTTTAGCAGATTGGGGTTACAATACCACTACAGAAAGAGAATCTGTAGCCCAATATCCACCAATTAAATTATTATCCAAATCGCAATTTTGCCAAGATTTTTCTGCTTGGAAAGCCTAAGTTTCAACAATTAATAATTAACAATTACCTCTCTTGGAAAAGAAGAGGATTGAGTAAAAGGAAATTTTTTTCTTTTTCCCCCTTAAAAGGAGAGACTTTAAACCTTCATTATTCGGTAATTAGCATACTTTAAACAAAATAAATTAAAATAAAATGTCTTCTGAAAATTAGTTCAATAATTAACAATTACTTTTTCTTAAAAAGAATAGGATTGATAAAAAGGAGATATGAATAATTTTTTATTCTTAAAAGGAGAGGCTTTAAACCTTAATTATTCAATAAGTAGCTAGGCAGAAATAAACGTGAAAATAAAAAATCTGAACATCACACCAGAAGCAAGTTGAAAAAAGTTTTTGACCATTGAAAATATCCATCGCTATTTAACAGAAAATGAAAATTATCTATA
>JBARXI010000711.1:0-13192 GCA_049647275.1 Microcoleaceae cyanobacterium | reverse complement strand
AAAATGGTTTATTATATCAAATCCGGTTAAACAACCCCACAATCACCCTAGCTAAAATCCCGATTATGAGGTAATTGGAGCTTGCAATCAAGCGGATTTGATAGTACATAAATACTATCACTTGTACCTAAGTTTTTTTATTAATACTTAGTCACAAATTACTGAAGTTAGTTTCTACAAGCATTATTCTACAATCTGTTAAACATTGTTCATATTTTCATTAATAAATAGTTGATATGCAATTAAGATGAGTTCGATAATACCATGTCCGGTTGAATATTTATTAATAATCGGTCATAGGCGATAGGAGGAAGGAAGGAGAGCGAGGAGTTGCTTTTTGATGACTAATGCAGCGGATATAATATAAATAAAGTATTTATCAAGATAATTTTAATTAATTTAAAAAAGATGTTTTTTGTCATATCGTCAGTTGTCATACCATTTAACTAAATGCTTGTCACATTTGAAGAAGGAAAAAGATTTTGATTGCGTTTTACTGGCGCACAACTCCGTTAACTCTCCGCGACATTGTTGCGTTTGCATTAGCTCCTTCCTCTGTTAGCGCAGCTCCTCCTCCGGAGGCAAGAGACAGCATTCCGGTAGAAAAAAGCCTAGCTTTGCGGTAGCAAGGGGGTAATAACAGTTAACAATTGCGGGTAGAAAATTCCGACCCCTCGTAGGCGTTTGCGATAGCATTCCGTAAGGAAAGCCTTCCTGTGAGGTAGCAATCTCCATACGATCTACAACGACAATCCTATTAATATGTAATACCATCTCCTGATTATTAAGTATAATAAAAATGTTCTCTTCTGGCTTCAAGAAAGAATATCCCAAATTTCCGATCCGATCCAGTGTTCCCTCTTGATTTAATATCAAGTCCGGATAAGTACCTAAACAAAATTAATTACCTACTCTGATTATATGTAATCCTTACAGTATAAGGAATTCAGTTTCGCTCAATGTGTAATTAGTTTGGTGTACCTGCTTAATAGGGTGATAATTCCTTTTTACTTTGCTAGCTTACTTCTTTCCTTTCCTTTCCTAGGTCATGCTGCGCAAACATATCCCGTTGTCTTTCGCCCCTTTTCAAGAGTGATTTTTTCCTTTTTTCCCCCTCTTTCCTCACTGCCTAATTATTGATAACTGTTTAACCGGACATGGTATAACACTCCCTTTTATAACCTACTTAAAGTAAAATGGTATTACTATCTCAATTCTGCTAGATTTATCCAAATCTGGAAAAAAGCTGTCTTAATTACTAGTGGTCTGCCATTTCAGTTAGCCTCCTGGGTCGGAGCTACCCTAGCCTCTTACAGAGGAACTTCGTTATCACTTAGCCTCTTGCAGAGGTAGCTATATCGCTCTGTTATGCTATCTTATACTACATTTTGAAGTGCGGAATGTGGGATATCCAATCGACTCCTGTGAGGGAACAGTGGAGCTCTGAACAGGGGTAAGAGTTTCAGACTTTTTATCTATTTTTGAATTTTTTAAAAATGATTTAAGATTGCTATAAGTAGGTAGGTAGGTAGGTAGGAAAATTTACAAGTACGTCCGAAGCGACTGGAACGGAGTGGAAGGTTTTCGGCTGTCGCCGACATTAAACGCTTCGCGACATGAATGCGCAGCATTCGGTAAGGAAAGCAATCTCAAGGATATGAGGTGCATCAACATTTCGTTACATAGTAAGGTTTATTCGCGTCTACTTAACTTAGTAGTATATTAGACTAAGGCATGAAAGAAAATGTAGAGATATTTCATGTAATGTCTCTACAAGGGTTTTAGAAAAAGAATATATAATTTCCACGCCTATGTCTATTTGTCACTAATCCGACACCAATAGCTATATAATAGCTATTATATAGCTATCCACCAATAATTTATATTAATTTGTAGCAATTAACCACAAATTTATTGTACAGACATCACTCAGTTTTTGCCTTTTTTATTGTATAAACTGTAGCTTCAATTATTATAGATAACTATCATAATTTTTTAGAGATATTTATGGTTAATTGAGTAACAAAAATTTAAAAAAGTTTATATTAATTTATCAAACTTAAGTTAAGTTAAACTCAAGTTTAAGATACATCAAAACTTTTTTTTATAGTAACAAAAATAGGTTAACCTCAAAACATAGCTTGAGACAATAACAAAGAAAACAAATAAAGTATAAAAAATAAAAAGAAAGCTTTTTTGTCAATAATCAATTGGTGACTATTTAAAGATTGTTGGAGGAGAATTATGCCAGAAAAAATCGCTTCAGAGGTCCGGAATGTTGCAATAGTAGGCCCCTATTTAAGTGGAAAAACTACACTACTAGAAAGTTTATTATCCGTGACTGGGGTAATATCCCGCAAAGGCAGCATCAAAGATGGTAACACCATTGGAGATGCTACACCAGAAGCCCGGGAACGCACCATGACAGTAGAAATAAATGCCGCCAGTACAAACTATGGCGGCATTCATTTTACCTTCCTCGACTGCCCAGGGTCTATAGAATTTGCCCAAGAAACTGATAACGCGTCGATCGGTGCAGGAGCAGCAATAGTAGTTTGTGAGCCAGACCCTACCCGCGTACTAACCCTCGCTCCACTGTTTAAATTTCTCGATGACTGGGAGATTCCGCACCTAGTATTTATCAACAAAATGGATCGGGTATGTACAGACGAAACCAACTGCAAATCTAAATTTGCAGAAGTATTAGCAGCACTGAAAACTATATCTAAGCGACCTATCGTACCCCATCAATATCCTATTGCTAAAAGCGATCGATTAATTGGATATATTGACTTAGTAACCGAACAAGCCTATCATTATCATCCAGGAGCGCCATCAGACCCCGTAGCAATTCCAGAATCTCTCAAAGCAGAAGAAAACGCAGCTAGAGAACAAATGCTCGAAGAGTTGGCTAATTTTGACGATCGCTTATTAGAAGAATTAGTTGAAAATATCCAACCACCCACCGAAGAAATAGTTGCCGACCTAAAAATGGAGTTGGGTGCAGATTTAATTGTGCCTGTATTTGTTGGAGTGGCAGAAAAAGATTCTGGCGTGCGCTCTCTTTTAGATGCTCTTGTGCGAGAAACTCCTGTACCAGCAGAAACAGCAAAACGTCGGGGCTTAAAATCAGATTCTGAAATACCCATTGCTCAAGTATTGAAAACTTACTACACTCCCCAAGGTGGTAAACTCTCCTTAGTGCGGGTATGGCAAGGTGAAATTACCGATGGCATGACTTTAAATGGAGTTCGCATCGGTGGAATGTATCGATTAATGGGTCAGCAAACAGAAAGTCTAGAGTCTGCTCAAACTGGAGAAATAGTTGCCTTAAGTCGGATGGAAGGTATCCAAACAGGTGACACTTTAACTACAGATGCAGCTCAACCCACAACTGAACTACCTAAAGCAGTAGTATTACCTCCTGTTTTTGCCATGGCGATCGCTGCCGAAAACCGCAAAGATGAAGTGAAAATCAGCGGTGCTTTAACAAAGTTGCTGGAAGAAGACCCCGCATTAAAATGGGAACAACATGGCGATACCCACGAAGTTATTCTTTGGGGTCAAGGAGAAATACATTTACAGGTAAGTTTAGACCGTTTGCGCCGGAAATATAATGTTTCGATGACAACCCACTTACCCCAAGTTCCCTATAAAGAAACTATTCGCAAAAATACTACTTCTCATGGTCGTTACAAACATCAAAGTGGTGGTCATGGGCAATTTGGCGATGTGTATCTAGATATTCAACCGTTGCCACGGGGAGCAGGTTTTAATTTTAGTGAGACTATTGTGGGTGGGGTAGTGCCGAAGCAATATATTCCCGGCGTTGAAACCGGAGTGCGGGAATATCTCGAACATGGACCCCTGGGTTTTCCGGTGGTAGATGTGGCAGTAACTTTGACAAATGGGTCGTATCATTCTGTTGATAGTTCGGAGCAAGCGTTTAAACAAGCAGCACGGGTGGCGATGCAGCAGGGAATGGCGAACTGCCAACCGGTATTATTGGAGCCTGTTGCTTTGGTGAAAATTTCTGCCCCGAGTGAGTTTACTTCCAAAGTGTTGCAGTTAATTAGTACCCGTCGCGGTCAGATATTGGGTTATGAAACTATGGCTGACTGGAAGGGCTGGGATAATATTTCTGCTTATTTGGCATTATCAGAAATGCAGGATTTAATTGTCGATTTGCGATCGCAAACCATGGGAGTAGGTTATTTTAATTGGCAGTTTGACCATTTACAAGAAATGCCAGATAAGTTGGCAGACAGAGTATTGGCAATGAATGAGAATGGGAATGGAAAAAGTTAGTAATACTGTAATATTCATGTCCAGTTGAATAGTTATAAATAGACATCTGGTGGAAAACAAATAAACCTTTTAATTAGAGCGGCTAAGGAAAGAAAAAATCATTTTTCGTGCTTTTTTTGTAAAAATATCTTACCTGTTGCCTCTCTTGGTCAGCGTTCCCTCTCTTGGTCAGCTACCAGGTGCGTCTGTCGCCGACGCGGGGTCTGACCGCTTGCGACTGGTGTCGTCGCGGGGTCTGACTGCTGTTGCCAGATGAGCTGTTGCCTAATCCTGAAAAAAATCTATATCTTTTTCACCAGAGGTCTAATAACGAGGGAGGAGTCAGGAGTCAGGAGTCAGGAGTCAGGAGGGCAGAAGGGAAAGAGGAGGAGAAAATTTTTTGGTCGCGTAAGCGGAACGGAGTTCGACCGCGCTATTATTATCCGGACATGATATAAGCGCTAGTGCAACCCAACAACTATAATCTGTTTGGCTTCCTTCCTCCACCTAACCTACAAATCTTAGGTATAGCGCTATGCGCAAGTCAGACAGAAGTCAGAAGTTAGAAGTAATCCCTGATATCATGTCCGGTTAAACAGTTATAAATAATGAGGGAGGAGGGAGGAGTCAGGAGTCAGGAGGGAGAAGAGAGGGAAAAAAGAATATATCGGGAGGAGAAGGAGGAGAAAATTTTTTGATCGCGCTATTATCCGGACATGATATGACTGAGTTTTTCCGGAGCAAATGCTCCGCAAAGAGCATTTATAAATTTCCGCATTTGCGTAGTGCTATACTTCTATTTTGGTTGTTTTGCCACTATTATTACCGGAGTTAATAATAATTTGGTTGAAAACTCGCAAGGGTCGGCATGAAATACCCTTTCTGAATTTTGAACCGCTTGTAGAGCGATCGCTATTAGAAATTCGCCAAGAATTCGAGCTTTTAACTTTGAGAAAATCTCGTCTTTAAGGAGGGGGTTTGAATCAAGTGAATTATCCTGAAATTTTTTACATCTTGATGAACTTATTCTCAATAATTTTAGGTGTTATATCATGTTCGGATAAATAGTTATAATTTTTTTGACTAGGGCAGAGGTTGAAGATAGATATTTTAATACAAGCACTATCCCTAATATCAAAACTCACCCCTGCAATTTTAATAATTAAGTGTTCGACCGGACATGATATTAAACAACTTAGATAAACATTTTCTACAAATCCTTATTCCTTTTTCCCTCTAACCAAAGTCTGTGTAAAATTCTTTTATAGCAATTACCAAAAAGAGTGAGGTACAAAATTCCTTTGTTTTAGGGAACAGAGAACACCGGCTCTGGGAAGAAAAAGACAACTGTACCTCACTAGGATGAGAAACCCTATATCCAAATGGTATTATTTATAGAAAAAAGTATGTAATTACAGAAAATTATCCAGATTGTAATAGAGTTCAATCTGAATATCTCCAAAATAAATTTGACCTAATAAATATGTTTTAACTATTGCTTAATCAAAACAATAATCAAACAAACTTACTACCCTTCGGCCAACCATATAACTGTAGCCTGTAAAAAAAGTTAGGAAACAAAGCAAACAAATACTTAAAAATCTTAAAGCCCAAAGGCTCATCATAAGTTCCCACCCATTCCTTACTATTCTCAATCCAATTAACTATTTTCTCAGCCACCTTATCCCCAGATGGAGCAGAATTAACTCGATTAGCCCGAATCTTATAAGCCTTATCATTCAAACGATTCACCGGAGCCCAAGCAAATTTACCAGAAATCGCACCAGGCCGATACAACCTCAGACGAATCATATTATTACTAGAATGATAAGCAATAGGCCCCACACCAGACCAAAAATAATGCAGAGCAATCTTACCAGAATGATAAACGGGGCCAAAACAAGAAGGGCTACCATCCGCAATAGACCCAATTGCAATTACATCTAAGGGTCTACTCCGGGGTAACTTCGCAGCTTCAGTACCCACGAGCGCAGGCCAAGTATAATTAACCCGATTCATCGACTCCACCAACTCAACGATGGGAAGTCCTCCCTCTCCTACTTCCGTCTCAATTTGACCAGCATTTAAAATTACCACATCTGGGTCATATTCAAACAACTTTCTAGCATCCTCAAGAGTTTGCTGGGGAGAAACACACAACTCATCAAAAAAATCTCCCTCTAAACTAGATTGACGAGTCACTCCAACAACCCGCCAACCTCGTGACTTATAAGCTTTACCCATAGCACTACCTAATGTGCCAGAAATTCCGGTAATTACAACAGTCTTCATTTGACAAATTTCCTTAATATACTTTGCGCTATTTTGATGTATCTAAACTGACACATTTGTTTTCAGTTTAGGTTTCTGATATCTATTCAAGGCGGTCAGAACTTCCTTTGAAATAGAAGTAGTTTTTGAATTAGTAATAATATCCAGTTTAATGAATTTTTGCTAGAAATGGTTGATTTGTTTTAGGAGTTAGAATTCAGGATTCAGAATAATCTTGTTTAAATATTATTTCTAATTATTTAGAAGCGCGAATATTTCTTTTTTTCTCCAGAATACATATATCTATCTGAAGCAAAATATTTTAATTACTCAAATTATTCGTAACGTTCTTTTTTTACGTTTGGTATAACTACTTTATTTTTACAGCGGTTTATAATCGGGAACACATTCAGCTAGACTCGTGAAAAATTCATTGAAGTATTAATATCTCTATTAATAGACATCTCCAGAAAAGAGGGAAGAGGGAATAGGGAGTAGGGAGTAGGGAGTAGGGGGAAATAATTGATTATTTCTGTATGATAATTGATTTTATTTTTTCTTATTGGAGATGTCTAATTTTTTCACTGTAGTTCTTCGTCAACATATTCTTTGATGCGGCAATCTGTAAATACAAATTCATCCCGAGAAGAAAGTAGTTGAGATGTAGAATTTGGTTTATATTCTACAACTAAGCCCTTTTTGCTCCGCATTCCGCAAGAAAAAGCTTTTTCGGCAATAGTACCTAGTGGACCGACACATCTAAGAATGGTGCCCGGCGACGGATTGTTAAATGCTTTTTACAGTCTAAGTTTTAGCTGTAATGGCACACCCTAAAAGTTTGGCAGTACTGAAACATCTGAAATGGTGCCCGGCGACGGATTTTTAAATACCTTTGACTGCTTATATTTTAGCCGTAATGGTGCACCCTACAATAATGAACTATTTTAGCTAAACCGCGGCACTAGTATGTTAAATAATTGATTAAATGCAACATCTAGCCTTGATTTATTTAATACCGATTTAGAGCATTGTTCGTTGGGTAAATACTTTACCATTTTCATTTTGCTTGGGTTGATGTTTGAGTTGATGTTGATGAATTAAACCTGTTAAATTTAACTTTTCATAGAAAAAAACTTTTTTACCAGCTCTCACCAAATGATGAGCTGTTTTTTATTGAAAATATTTACGAATTCTAGCAATTTTTTGATTTGTTCTACCTTCTCATAAAATAAGTTTAAAACTCTCTTTAATTCCATATTTAGGCTAATTTTACCTTGAGATACTTCGGCTAGTTTATCTTGATTTGTTTTTAAAGGTTTGAGCTAAGGTAGTTTTTCTCCTTCTAAAGTTGCCAGATAAACATTTTGATTTTTATTAACCATATCTGGTGTTAAACAACTCATTAAATTGCCTTTTAGCCGATAGAGGAAAAAGTAAACTTTAACACTCAGAAATGATAAAACTCCAAAATCATTATCACAAATCATGTTTTCTCTCCCATCCTCAACTTTCAAATCAGAGCTTTTTGCAGTATATTATCTGCTACTCGAAGCGCATTAGCCGCAATAGTCAAAGCCGGACTAACACCCAACGCATTCGGCATAAACCCACCATCCACCACAAAAACATTTTCATGGTCATGTAAACGACAATTTGGGTCAAGTACAGATGTATTTGGGTCTGTACCAAAACGAGTAGTACCTACCTGGTGAGATGTATGAATATCATCCTTATCACCCATTGCTCCAAAAGATACCATTACTCCCGCCGACCGAAACACCAGTTTTAACCTAGTCATGTAATACCTAGAACGGAAAACATCATAAGGATGAAACTTGTGGAACAGACGAATTTTTCCATCTTTACCAACTTCTACCCGATTTTCCTGTTGGGGCAAATCTTCTACTATACCAGTTATTACCAACATTCGCTTCAGCAGAAATTCAGCGATGGGTTTTGGTATTGGTACAGGAAAATTTTCTTGTAGGGAAAGAAGTCCGGGAATAGGTACAGTTTGAGCTAACCCTAATTTGTGAGGAAATTCTTTGTCGCCAAGATAAAGGTCTGTAAACCCTAACTGTTTAATAAATTTATCCGCCCCACCAGTGGGTTGTTTGAATAACCCCGCCACTAATGCACCACAATGATACATATAATTCCTCCCTACTTGTCCACTACGACCTGTTAAACCAGACTTCATCAGAATAACTGGGCTACCTAATGCTCCAGCAGACAGAATATAAATTTTAGCTGTGAGTTCCTCAACTGTGCCAGTTTGACGACAACTCAGACGGATAGCGGTAACTTTTTTGCTGCTATTGGTAACTAAACATTCTGCCTCTGTCAGAGTTTGGACTGTGAGGTTATAATTAAGAGCTGCTTTATCAATAGCACGCACCACGGTAGAGCTACGAGATTCATTCGGGCAATAAAAACCAGGACATTTGGCACAGCGCAGACAAGTGTCGAAGTTGATACCGAAGGCCAGATGAAATGGTGTAAGTCCGGCAGCTTTTATACCTTTTTCTAATTTTTGGTTGATTGGTTCGAGTGGGGGAACGGTTGCTGGATAACCATTGCTTGGTGTGCCAATATTCAGCATTTTGTATGGTTTATCCCCGGCGACATGAAATAAAACTTCTGCCTGGTCGAAGTAGGGAGCCATGTCATCATAAGTAATTGGCCAATCCCACTGGTGACGGGGTAGCCATTGGTCATAAAATTTGCCTGGGTGGAAGTCGTAGGGGCTGGGGCGCATTAATACGCCTCCATATAGGGAGGTACCACCGCCTAGTATACCTGCGATGTGAAGTTGGGCACTACGACCGTTGACTTGAAGAAGGCGATCGTCGAAGGCTTCTTTATTGATTAACATTCGTTGCTCATCTTGGAAGGCTTCAACATCACTAAATCTGGGGCCACGTTCTACTAATAAAACCCGTTTACCTGCTTTTGCTAAACTATGGGCAATTGTTCCTCCCCCTGCACCACTACCAACAATAATTGCGTCAAAATCGTAACCCACTACTATCTCCAAATATATTTTTTGATTTTTTTATTCATACATAAATAGACAAAAGACAAATGCACTTTGGCATGGGTTTTTGTTTCCTAGGGGCTGCTTTGGGAAAAGCTTTGGCTGCGGATTAATACACGATTAATACATAAATTTTTAAAAGACCTGCCCCTACAACAGTTAAAAATTTTTATAATAATGTAATTTTTGAATTGTGCCAATTTTGTCAGTTATTTCAACTCTCCTGCATTAAGTATAAGTTACCTAAACTTTATAAGTAATGGGGTGCTTTTTTTTGTTGAATGATATACAAAAGTTACTTTTTACATCTATTTTCAAAACTGACGAAATTGACAACTGAAAATAAAGGAAAGAAGATTGATGAAATAGAATATGGAAACTCAACAATTACTTTTAATCAATTGATTGAGAAACTTTCCTCGTTCGGTTTGGCTTCTAACTTTTTCCTGCTGGAATTGACTTGTGGAAAATAGTAAAAAAATACTTACCGGAACAAAGGAGGAAAACTAGAAAAAATCTCTGGATAAATATTCTCAAATCATTGACTAGCTTCCCTACTTCATAACTGGGTTTATCTCAATCTTACTGGGTATAAAACCTCAACCAACTTGAAATTTGTTAAATCAAAGATTTGGTGTTTTCAATTAGTTGTAGGTCTAAATCCATCGCCAATTGTTGATTGTACCTTCAGTTTCCATAAATCATCACCACCGCACCACCTAAAACCTAAGTAGGTAGGTGGAAAAATTTACAAGTACGTCCGAAGCGACTGGAACGGAGTGAAAGGTTTGCTCCGCATTCCGCTAGGGAAGCAATCTCAAGAGTTTCGAGTGCATAAACATTTCGTTACATAGTGAAGTTTATTCGCGCCTACCTACCTAAGACCGAAAACCTAACACCTTCTTCAAGATGAAACTTTCTCTTTTTCACGTTCCTTTTCAAATAATTTTTCTAAACGATCTTCCCACTGTTTTTGATTCGTGTAGGCATCTTGAATGTAGGGAGAAATAGCAATTAATTTCATAAATAATTCATTAAAGAATGAAAGTGGAAAACGCATTGGTCTCATCACATCTAAAAATAAAACCACACGCACATCATCAGTTTCATTCCAAGCTTCATGGGGAAAAGAATCATCAAACATCATACTTTTTCCTTCCTCCCAATAATGGGTTTCATTACCCACCCGAATCCGACATTTTTCTTTTGGTTCAGGTACTTTTAATGCTAATAAATAACGGATAACCCCTTTATAAGGCCCTCGGTGTTCGGGAATATGTTTACCAGGCAATAAAATTGAAAAAAATGCTGTTTTCATCCCCGGAATTTTTTCGATTAAACGAGTTGTTTCCGGACACATTTCACAGTTTTTTTCTCCTTTCATACCATAGCCATAAAGGAAATAAGTTTTCCACAAATCATCAGGGCTAGTATAATCTGCTTGGTCTGGGGAAATGTCTTGGAAATTTGGTAAACTATCTCGATGTTTTAAAATTTCGTCTAACTCTTTCCGAATCAATATCGAATTTGCTTCTAACTCTTTTACCCAGTCAAATTGATAGGGGTCAAAAAAGGCTGTATTACCAATTAAGGAATAATTGGGAATTAGTTTTTCAAAATACCAGAGCAGTTTGACGCCAATGTTATATATTAAGATTTTCCTAAATTTTGCTTTAATATCTTCTAAAGAGAATTTCGCCATAGATTTTTTGTGTCTTGCATTTAAGCTGTTTGGACAGTTTTTATCGAACCAGTCCAAGTTAATATAGTACACAAACTAATATTTTGGAAGTTGAGAATGATTAAAAGATTTTAAAAATAATAGTCCATTACCCAAAAATTTTAATATATGTGGATATAGTGAAGAGTATTTAGCTTAAATAATACCTTTAGCAATTCTCAATAGTTTGCTACCCATGCAGAATGTGGGAATTTGGGTCTCCAGACAAGGGATTTTTGCTTTTATCTATAACTTATGACTTATTTTTAATGACTTATGGCCTATACAGTTCCCAATTAGGACTGCTGTAGGAATTATTAAGGGACTTGCGTTGAAATAAAGTACCGATTAAAGTAGGGTGGGCAAAACGAAGAGATCGACTCAATTAAAAATCCCGAAAGAATATTTTGCCTACCGAGAAAGCTAGACACTGGTACATTATTTTTGTACTCATCCCTAAGTTATCGGTATTTCTGGCGTTGCATATTTGTGGGATGAATTGTAGTGAATTGTAGGCTTGGAGAAAAAAGAAGTTAGAAGTATTAAAGATGAGATTTACCTGCTCAAAAAAAATTCATCCCTTGATTCAGCAACGCCGTATTTCTAAATTAGAAAATAAATTTTTGGTGATTGTAGATGGTGCGGTAGAAGCAAAAATAAATATGGCAGTCGTCAGAGGAATTTTGTAAAAAATATCGGAGAAATAGGCAATAGAATAAGAGTTTCAGATTTTTCATATATTTTTTGATTTTTTACAACTAAAATGGAATTGCTATATAGGGTTTTCAAATGAGATGTAAAACAAGAGTTGGTTATTTACTAACAGTAAAAAGTCCGGAAAACCTTCTTACCTGTTGCCTCTTGCCTTTTACCTTTTGCCTAAAAGCAGCCAGTTTTTTTACGCAAATCAAATGAAATTACTATATATAGATATAGTGAGCAAAAACTATAACGTTAGAGAAATGATCAAAATAGAAATTGAAGGTTTAGATGCGATTCAAGCTACTGAGGAAATGTTAGGAATTAAAGGTATTGAAGGTAGCTATGAAACGATTAATGAAGTTGAGCGAGAAGGAACTTTAGCAACTATCGCCACAATAGTTGGAATTGTAGGTGGTACTTTAACAATTGCTGAACAACTTCACAAATTGAAGGGTAAATATCAAAAGTCTCTGGAAACTTCATCAACCCAACCTCGTATGTAGAAAGTGATGATTGTTTCTGGTGAAAAAAGACTTTTACTCAAAGACGCAACTATTGAGCAAATTAAAGATATTCTGGAAAATTGAGACAATAGTTATGCAAATTCTCCACCGATAAAGAAAAAATTACTAACATTACGAGCAACCGTTCAAAATATTCAATTTCACTTTCCCTGTTTCCGGGAATGATATTTTCATAACTCATTTGTAAACGCTACATTAGATTATTTATGCAGGAGTTACTTCAGATTAAATGAAAATTATAGAAACTATTTTAACCGATATAAAAAAAGGCGAAAATTTAGATGGATATTTGGCTTTAACTCTTGGATTGATTTGTTCATTCATAGCGATATTTGATGTCACATTTAAATATGTTCTTACTGCTATTTCTACAGTGCTAAGAGACTTGCGTTGAAATAAACTACCGATTAAAGTAGGGTGGGCAAAACGAACAGCTCGACTCAATTAAAAATCCCGAAAGAATATTTTGCCCACCGAGAAAGCTAGACACTGGTACATTATTTTTGTGCTCATCCCTAACTTTCTTAGCATTAGGAATTTTCATCGACAGAAAAAATACTCCAAATAACAGAATTGAAATAAATTATTTTAAATTTAATCATTTCTACAGTTGAAAAATGAAAATCCTCCACCTAAACCTGAAAATGATGG
>JBARXI010000710.1:0-42375 GCA_049647275.1 Microcoleaceae cyanobacterium | reverse complement strand
AATTACCTCTCCTTGAAACGGATTGGATTGACTAATCATGAAAATTTTTTCTTGTCTCTTGGTCGATTGGAGGACAGCGAGGAGACCCGAAGAGTGCAGAGCCGCTCCGAAGATCGCCATCCCACCCAACGGGGAAGCTCCGAAGATCGACCGCTTTCTCCTTTAAAGGAGAGGCTTTAAACCTTAATTATTCGGTAATCTTAAACAAACAAGAATCTCCCCTCATAGTCACCCTAGGAGCTTGACGGTGAGAGTATCAAATAGTTTAACAATTGATTTAATCTTTGGGGATCGCTCAAATATAAGTATCCGATTAAAGTTTCTAAACTTGTAGCTTGCTGATAAATTTCTGGATCTAATCTTTTCGGCTTTCCAAAAGCAGCATTACGTCCTCGCTTAACAATATCTAATTCTGCATTGGTGAGGTGGGGTTTCAGGGTACGTAAATGCTCGGCTTGACTCTCGGCTCTAACTTGGGCCACAACCAATTGATGATAAGATTGCGATCGCTTAGGTGGCGACAAGTAGTAGTTCCGAATATAAAGTTCGTAAACTGCATCTCCTAAATATGCCCAGGCTGAGGGCGAAATTCGTTGAATTTCTGCTGGTGTTAGAGTTAGGAGGTTGAATTGTTGCAAATTGATTCTTCTCCTTGTTAGCCTGGCCTCTTAATCTACTAAAACTTTTGCGCTCAACCTTTTTAGTTTTATTTATCTAATCTTCTTATTTAATTAATTCTACTATTCTTTAGTTCCTGAATATAACATTTCTCAGGCAGCGTTAGGTACACTTGTATTTTTTCTTCCGTGTTCCCTAAAACCTAGCTAGAATGTTGTACCTCACCAGTATGGGTTGCTATAAATTAATTGAGTTGAATCTGCTTGACATCCTCCCGACGTTGCGCAAAGCGCGACAACGCGGGATTCCCTAACATCACTGATAGGGGCTTTCTGCTGCCTCTTGCAGAGGAGCTGCGCTAACAATGCACCTGCCTCCAAGGCTGAACGTCTTTTTGGTCTTAAGGTCGCTCCTAAAGACTTGCCAGCGCCGCCAGAGGGGGTCTCCCCCATGAGCGACTGGCGCTGACACTGCTAGCCCAGCAGCCTTATATTGTCAATAATTCTGCCACACCTTTTATTGATTAAGCTTGACCCTCTCCCGTCCAGAGCCTTGCCTTCTGACGGGAGATAGCATCTATTTACAATTTAGATAATCGGTCATTGCCTGGTTTTGTCAAGATGTCTCGATATTGTTTATGGCTTGGTCTAGTGAAGGCTGTAAAGACAGAAACTTCTCTAAACGAACCAACTTAACAGTTTGATTCACACGAGGATTGGAAACTATTTGCAACGTACCTTCATATTGTTTGGTATGCTTTACCAGTTGCACTAGCGCTCCTAACCCAGAGCTATCAACAAAGTCTATCTTGGACAAGTCCAAAATAATATTTTTTGGTCCCTGATCGATTTTTGTCTTCAGCGTTTTGCTAAAAGCTGCTTCTGAGAAGGCGTCTAACAACCCTGTTAGGCGGAATAGCTGGTAGTTATCCCTGACATCGTAAGAACCTCTCAGGCTAACAGTTAGGTTTAATTGCTTAGGTTCAGGAATAACACCCTCCTAGCTTGATTGTGCATAAGTTAACTACTAATTTTATGTTTTTCTCTGCATTTTGTCTAGTAGCACATGACTATTTTGTATAGACAAAAGTTTTAAGTTTGGTCAAATGAAGAAATTCTATGCTGAGGCTTTAGCCTTTCTATAGTCTCCCATTGATTGGACAAAACGTTCAAATAGATAATCTGCATCGTGAGGACCTGGACTTGCCTCTGGGTGATATTGAACTGAGAATAAAGGTAAAGATTTATGCCGTAAACCTGCAACAGTTTGGTCATTCAAATTCAGATGGGTAATTTCCACCTCAGCACCTAAAGAATCTGGATTAATGGCAAATCCATGATTTTGGCTAGTAATCTCTACTTGTTGCTGCAAACCTGCTGGTTGATTTAGACCTCGATGACCAAATTTCAGTTTAAAAGTGTCGGCTCCCAAGGAAGTACCAAGAATCTGATGTCCCATACAAATGCCAAATATAGGTTTAGATGATTTGAGTAACTCCTTAGTAGTCTCAATGCCTTTGGTAACAACAGCCGGGTCTCCTGGGCCATTAGATAGAAAAATACCATCAGGGTTGTACTTAAGAATCTCTTCTGCGGGTGTATTAGCGGGAACAACTACAACTCGACAACCATAGCTTGCCAAACGTCGTAGGATATTTTTTTTCACTCCAAAGTCAATGGCCACTACAGTATATTCTTCCCCACTATAACCCTGAACAGAAGGATTAAACTCCCAACTTGGATTAGTGGGTTCAGACCATTGATAGACTTCCTTAGTTGTCACTTTCTCAACTAAATTCAATCCAGCCATGCTAGGAGCTGCCTTAACTTTTTCTAACAATTCGGCCGGGTCTAGAATTTCCGTAGAAATTGCCCCATTCATCGCCCCGACAGTCCTAATTTTCCTGGTCAGAGCACGGGTATCAATTCCATAAATTCCTGGAATTTTATGTTCAGTGAGGTAATCTGACAAAGATTGAGCAGAGCGCCAGTTGCTAGGGCGCGAACAAATATTACGAGCGATCGCACCCTGTACTTTTGGGCTATTAGATTCTTCGTCCTCTGGGTTTACACCTGTATTTCCTAATTCTGGGTAGGTGAAAGTGACAATTTGCCCACAATAACTAGGGTCTGTGAGAACTTCCTGATAACCAGTCATTCCTGTGTTAAATACTACTTCTCCAATTGTTGTTCCTGATGCACCAAAAGATAATCCTTTATAAGCAGTTCCATCTGACAGTACCAATAAAGCAGGTTGAGCTGAAATAGGCATTTTAGTTCCTCTATATCAATCAGTAATTAAAGATAACTTGAGAATATTGACTTAGGTCTTGACACTCGCTCGTTAAATCTCGCGATTATTATAACGGGTGATTCTTACTTATTTTAGATTGCCTCTTAACTAGACTCTAAGATTACTTTGAAGCCCCTGTCATGGCAACTCAGTCAGGCTTTTATGTTTCCAGGTTTCAATCCAGAACACAGGCTGCCCGACCGTCAAAAGTATATAGAGAATATATTAATTTGACTTACATTGTAGTAGTCACTAGTACAGATTCTACTTACATTTTTTTTATTATTAGGGCTAACTCCCTAACTCTAATTGTAGGGTTGCAACCCACCTTAGACTACGGCTAGGGTCTAAAAGAGAATTTTGCGTCAGTTCTAATTATGATAAAATAGATAGGACTTACGCAATACAAAGTATTTCCGTCATTGCGACCGACAGGGTTTGCGGAGCAGTCCGGAACGGATAGCAATCTCAAGCCTAGATTTTCCGTCTCTCATGCGTAAGTCCTGATAGAGTTAAGCATTAAATCTTAAAATAAATAAACAATTCAAAATCTTAAAAAATTAAGTAATTATGATTGAAAAATCTTCATCCCTTAACTTAAATAAGAATCACGTCAATAAGTTACAGCAAAATCCTGAACAAACACAACAACTTAAACAAAAATTTTGGCACATTCCATCAGTATTACTGACAACATTAATTTCTGTAACAGGATTGGGCCTAATTTATCCTGTGATTGCGATCGCCCAAGAATATCCTGGATGTTTTATGATAGATGATGCTGGTAAGAAAATGGACTTAACAGTATCTATCTGTCGCTTGTTCCCTGAAGAGTTAGCAGAAGAGGTCTCAACTTCAACTACAGCAGCAGGAGTATATCAAATTCCTATTATCAAACGTACAAACGGAGAAGAAGGTAGCCCGATCGTTCAAGTTACTTTGAATGGCGCTCCTTATGAAATGATTTTAGATACCGGAGCCAGCAACACAATCATTACTCAGGAAATGGCAGACTCCCTGAAAGTGCTTCCTTTCGAGCGTGGAAGTTTTAAAGTTGCTGATGGCAGAGATGTAGAACTAGGAATAGGAATAGTCGGTTCTATTTCCGCAGGAGGTTTAGAATTCAAACAATTTACGGTTGCTATCTCACCTCCTGAGCAAAAGGTCGCACTGCTTGGGCAAGACTTTTTTGGCAAATACGATATGAGTATTAAAGAGAGGGTAGTAGAGTTACGAGCACGTTCGAGTAGTTGATCGAGATATTAGGGATAAGCAACAACTCTTATGTTTCAGTTTCTTTCTGTCTCGGTGGGCAAAATATTCTGTGGTGTATGTTTGAATTGAGTCGATATCTTCGTTTTGCCCACCCTACTTTAATCGGTACTTTATTTCAACACAAGTTCCTTAATTCAAAAATTTGACTAACTCTTCCAATTTTAACCAAGCTGCGCCACTTTGGAGAATATCTCTAGCTTTAGCAATACCTTCTGTATGAGCTTCTAATGGTACAAAGCCCGCTACCTGTAACGCTAAAGAGCTATTCAAAGCTACTACATCCTGTTGAGCAGAAGTTCCCTTTCCTTGGAGAACATTTTTGAGAATTTCAGCATTTTTCTCTACTTCTCCACCCTGTAAAGCAGTTATTGGTGCAGAATTTAAACCTAAATCTTGAGGGTTGACTGTTGTAAGTCGCACCTCACCTTGAGACAAAATTGCTATATCTGTAATATCTCCCAAACCAGCTTCATCTAGCTTTTCTCTGCCGTGAAGAGCGATCGCAGATTTCACTCCTAATATTCCCAAAGCCTGAGCCACTATTTCGACTAAACTAGAATTGAATACTCCTATAACTTGAGCTTGGGGTTGTAAAGGATTAACCAAAGGTCCCAAAAGATTAAACACTGTTCGTACCTTTAAAGTACGACGTAGAGGAACTACAGATTTCATTGCAGGATGCCAACCAGGTGCAAACAGAAAGGTAACTCCTACCTCAGATAAAGCCAAAATTACTTGTTCAGTGGGAGCTGTTAAACGTATTCCCAAAGCTTCCAATACATCAGCAGAACCTACTTTACCAGAAGCCGAACGATTTCCATGTTTGGCTACTGGCACTCCCGCAGCAGCAACTACAAAAGCAACAGCAGTGGAAATATTGAATGTTGAAGCCCCATCTCCACCAGTACCACAGGTATCAACGATCGGGTATTGGGAGTTAGTGACTGGAAGATTACTATATCCATGTTCGGGAGTTAAAGATAAGGACTGCAATACTTTAGCCATACCAGCTAACTCTTGAGCCGACACACCTTTCGCTTGTAAGGCTGCTAAAATTGCCCCTGATAAAACAGGTGGAATTTCTTCCTGTAGCCATCCTTGCATTAAATCTGATGCTTGAGAGGAAGATAAAGATTGGCCATCAAGTAACTGTTGTAATAGATTAGGCCATTCATTGGTAGTAGAGTTAATTGTGGCTGTGTCTGGTTGATTTTGGGAAGTAGAATCAGTCATGCTGAAAATTTAATTATAGATTGTATTGCTTTTAACAATTCAATGATTTTAGGTTGATACCGTAGATAAATCTAGGGGTTGATATAATTTACGATTAAATCTAAAATATATATAAAGATTTAGAATATATATATAATAATCTAGTAATAGGGTGCGATGAATTGAAGAAGGACTCAGATAGAGGAGCAGTCGGATGGGGGACGTACAGGAGAAGGGGAAGATGAAGATTCAAACCCTACCGTCACGCGCGTTGCTCATGGGGGGGTTTGAGTTTTCAAACCATGAGGCAAGATAGCGATCGGTCGAACTCATTATTTAAGATAAAGAGTGGGAAACTTGAAAGCAGAAAATCAAAGTATTAACATCCAGAAAAGCCAGGAGGCATTGCAGCAAGTGGAAGATAAATATCACAGTATTTTTGAGAATAAAGTTATAGGAATTTACCAAACAACACTGGAAGGACGTTACATCAGCGCTAATGCTAGACTGGCTCGTATTTATGGTTATGACTCTTCAACAGAAATGATTGCTGCACTGGCAGATATTAAACATCAACTTTATGTAGATTCTGGGCGACGTGACGAATTTGCTGAAATTTTAGGAGAAAAAGGAGAAGTTTCGGAATTTGAATCCCAGATTTATCGCAGAGATGGCACAATAATTTGGATTTCTGAAAATGCCTGGGTAGTTAGTGACGAGCAGGAAAATTTCTTATATTATGAAGGATTTGTTGAAGATATTACCAGACGCAAACAAACAGAAGCCGCTTTGCAAGAAAGCGAAGAAAGACAAAGATTATTAATAGAAAGTGTTCAAGATTACGCCATATTTATGTTGGATTCAAATGGATATGTAGTAAGCTGGAATCCTGGAGCAGAACGTATTTATAAATATCAAGCTGACCAAATTATTGGTAGACATTTCTCTACTTTTTATACTCAAAAAGATATTAAAAATAAATTACCAGAGCAAGAATTAAAAATTGCTAGAGAACGAGGTAAATTTGTTATAGAAAAAATCTGTTTGAAGCAAGACAAAACTCCATTCTGGGCTGATGTAATTACGACAGTTTTGTATGATGAGAACCAACAATTACGGGGTTTTTCTAAAGTCACAAAAGATATCACTGAGAGCAAACAAGCTGTCGCTATCCAAACAGGATTAATTGCTACTCTACAAGCTTCAGAAAAAAAGTTTCGCGATTTATATGAATCTACTCAAGATGCGGTTATATTTATCAGTGAACTAGGTTTTATTGATTGTAACTCTGCTGCTTTAACATTATTTCGATGTAGTAAAAAATCAGATTTATGTGGGAAACAACCGTGGGAATTCAGCCCTCTCAAACAACCGGAAGGAGAAGATTCAAGTATTAGATTTAAAGATTATTTACAAATAGCATTGCACAGAGGTATAAGTCGTTTTAACTGGCGGTATAAACGTTTAGATGGTTCTGAGTTTCCGGCAGAAGTGTTTTTAAGTTCGGTGAAGTTTGATGGCAGAAGTGGTTGGCAAGCAGTGGTTTTTGATATCACTAGTCGGGTGTTAAAAGAACAAACACTAAAGCAGGCAAATGAGGAGTTAGAAAGGAGGGTAGAACAACGAACACTTGAACTACAGGAGGTAGTTGAGCGATTACAGAAAGAGATATCTGAACGTCAGCAAGTAGAAGTAAAGTTGCGTTTTTCAGAGGAAAAGTTCTCAAAATCCTTTCGTTGTAGCCCTGACCCGATCAGTATTACCACTTTTGAGAATGGGCAGTTTATTGAAGTTAATGATAGCTTTTTGAAGATTACCGGTTATAGTCGAGCAGAAGTTATTGGTGCCACTTCTGAAGATTTAAATATATGGGTACATCCAGAAGCAAGAGTGGAATTTAGGCGGAGTTTGCAACAGGAGGGAATAGTGCAAACTCAGGAATATGAGTTTAGAGTTAAATCTGGTGCAGTTAGGGTATGGTTGTTGTCTGCAGAAATTATTCTGATTGGGGATAAAGTTTGTTTGTTGGCGGTGATTAAGGATATTACTGAACGCAAACTTACAGAAGAGGTGTTGTGGGAAAGTCAAAGAGTTTTGGGAACTTTGATGAGTAATTTACCTGGTATGGCTTACCGCTTCGGCAACGACCTACATCGAACTGCCGAGTTTGTCAGTGATGGTTGTTATCCGTTGACTGGTTATCAACCAGAAGAGTTTTTGGGCAAGAGGAAAATATATTTATCACAATTAATTCACTCAGAAGATAGACAACGTTTGCGGAATGCCGTGCAGTTTGCTTTGCGGGAAAATAGACATTATCAAGTGGTTTATCGAATTATTAGTAAGAGAGGAAAAATTAAGTGGGTTTGGGAACAAGGAATTGGGGTATTTTCAAGGTCTGGAGAATTAGTAGCTTTAGAAGGATTTATTACAGATATTACTGAGAGTAAAAATGCTGAAGCAGCACTGAAGGAATCCCAAGCTAAATTAACACAACAAAAGCAAGAATTAGAAATAGCTTTGCAAGAACTTCAGGAGGCTCACACGACTTTAAGTAATAGTGAAAAAATGTCTAGTTTGGGTCAGTTAGTGGCTGGCATTGCTCACGAAATTAATAATCCTGTAACTTCTGTTTATGGGAATATAGTTCATTTGAAGAATTATGTTCAAGATGCACTAAATTTACTGAATCTTTATCGACAATATTATTCTAATCCACCAGATGAGATTAAGTCAGAAATTGAAGATATAGATTTAGAGTTTATGATGGAAGATTTTCCCAAGGTCGTATCGGCAATGCAAATGGGGGCAGAAAGGATTAAAGAAATTGTAAAATCCCTCAGAAATTTTTCTCGCAAAGATGATGTTAAGAAAACTCTGATGAATATTCACGATGGCATTGATGGTACTTTGGTAATTCTCCAAAATCGTTTGAAAGGGCGAGGTGGAGTTCCTCAAATTACTGTTGATAAGGAGTATGGAAATTTGCCTTTAGTAGAATGTTATTTGGGTATGATTAATCAGGTATTTATGAATTTAATTGGCAATGCGATTGATTCTTTGGAGGAGGCGGTTGCTAAGGATAATTGGCAAGGTAAAGTTCCTATTATTCGGATTCAGACTGTAGCTAAATCGGACACAGTTATAATTAAAATAGCAGATAATGGTATGGGTATGGATGAGGAAACTAAAGAGCGTTTATTTGAGCGATTTTTTACTACTAAACCCGTTGATAAAGGTACTGGTTTAGGTTTATCTATTAGTTATCATATTATTGTAGAAAAGCATTGTGGAAGTTTGAGTTGTATTTCTGAACCTGGAAAAGGAGCAGAATTTGTAATGGAAATTCCAATTGAACAGGTAGAATAATTAAGTTTATTTCAGATTACATTTGACTATTTATAATACTATATTATGGCTGGCTGAATAATCATCTTAGCGGCAGCTTTGCGTCAGCAAAAGTATTGATATATAAAGGTTTGAAGCTTTTTTTATCTCAAAAAGTACCAGCTTTTCTCTTTGTCAAGCTCAAAAAGTTAGCATTTTGGGCAGACAACGGCAGAAAAACCAAGGGATAATTCCGACTCCTAGCTCCTCTATAATTCCCGTTCCTCCTGACTCCTGACTCCTGACTCGGAGACTCCTACCCTTACCAAAAGACTTTTAAGAGCATTCCCTATATTATGGCTCCCAATACGAGCAGAGTTTCTTTTTGACCCTCCGTCAAACCTATCGCACCTGCAATATTCATTCCTTCGTAGAGGCGTTTTGCTTTCAGGGTCTTAATACAGACACCTGTGTGAATATTCCACAGTTTAATAGTCTCGTCTTCGCTACCACTTGCAAGCATCGATCCGTCAGCACTAAAAGCAACAGATCGAACACTATTTTCATGTCCGGTTAAAGTTTGTATGAGCTGGCGAGTTGCCACATCCCAAAGCTTGATCGTACAGTCATCGCTACCACTCGCTAGAAGTTTGCTATTAGGACTAAATTCGAGCGCTCTAATTTGCTCGGTATGTTTTTCTAAACTATCCAGACATTCACCCGTGCTGACATTCCAAAGTTTAATGCTGTAGTCATCACTAGCACTGGCAATAATTTCACCATTGGGACTCCAAGCAACTCGACGCACGCGGTTTTGATGTTCTCCCAAGTTGGTTAGCTCTCCTGTTTCAAGATTCCATATTTGCAAGAATGTAGCATCACTAGCGATCGCTAAATTATTACCATCAGGACTCATAGCAACTGACCATATCCAATGTGGATAATCTTTTAAAGTTTGCAAGCAGCGGTTTTGATGAACATCCCATAATTTAATACAGCGATCGTCCCCAGCACTAATTAGTTTTTTTCCCTCCGCATAAAAAGCAACTAACCATATCCAGTCTCGGTGTCTTTCTGAGAAAATTGAACATTGCCCAGAAGCAATATCCCATAATCTAATCTGACCATCATTTCCACCACTAGCAACTTTTGTTCCTTGAGGATGAAAAGCAACTGATTGAACGCGCTTTGTATGACGACCTAAAGTTTTGCAGTTACCTGTTTCAATATTCCACAGTTTAATTGCGCGATCGTCACTACCACTCACCAGAGTTTTACCGTCAGGAGAAAAAGCAACCGACCACACTCGTTGAGTATAACCACTGATAGTCTTCAAAGATTCACCTTTGCTGACATCCCACAACCTGACACTTTGATCGTCGCTCCCACTAATTAGAGTTTTACCATCTTGACTAAAAGCTATAACTCGAACCCGTCGATTTTGTTCTGGTAAAGTCAGTAATAATTTACCTGTCTGAACATCCCATAGTTTCACAGTTTGATCCGCACTACCGCTAGCCAGAATTTTACCGTCAGGACTAAAAACAACTGACCAAACTCGTCCATTGTGTCCCGGAAAAGTTTTCAGACATTTACCAGTATGGATATCCAATAATCTGACAAGTTTATCGTCGCTACCAGTTACTAGAGTTTCACCATCAGGAGAAAAAGCGATCGATCGCACAGCATGATTACCTTGTCGCCAAGTGGTGAGGCGTTTACCTGTCTGAACATCCCATAATTTCACAGTTTGATCCACACTACCACTAGCTAAAATTGTTCCTTGAGCATTGAAAGCAACTGCGAATACCCAGTAATTATGCTCTTGTAAAATGTGAAGACATTGATGAGATTCAACATCCCATAATCTTACCGTACAGTCAGCACTAGCGCTCGCCAAAATATTACCATTAGGACTGAAAGCAACTGACCAAACTTGGTCGGTATGTTCCTCTAAAGTAGCAAGACATTCACCAGTTTGAATATTCCACAACTTAACAGTAAAATCGTTACTTCCACTAGCTAAAATTGGTTTTTGAGGATGAAAAAAAAGTGACCTTATCCAATTAGTATGACCTAAACAATTAGTTATAAATTGACCGTCCGCTACTCGCCAAATATAAATATTTTTATCCGCATCTCCGGTCGCCCAAAGTTTGCCATCAGAACTAAATGCCACGCAAAGAATACTGCCTAAAGGTTCGGAAAAAATTGATTTAGATAAATTAGAATTTGCAAAATTAATCTGATGTAATTCAACCCCTTGAAGATAGGCTTGGCAAATAGTTAAATAAGAAAAATCATAGTTGGTTAAATCCGTATTTAGCTGAGACAATATATTGATAATATTCCCTCCTAAATATCCAGGAGCTTGAGGATAATTTTGTTGGCAATTTGAGATAATTTGTTGGAGTTGATTTTCTACATTTATTTTGCCTCCTAGTTCTTGAAGTAATCTTTCTAGTAATGGTTGGATAATCAGGCGAATTTGAGTTTCTCGAATATAATCTTTAGCTGTTGCTTTGCAGAGACAGTAGTTATTAAAAAGTTGTATTTGAGCTGTCTTAATTTCTTGGCAAACTTCATCTATTAATCGAGCAATAATATATTCTCTGGTTACAGGTAGAATTGTATATCCTAATTCGGTGGTTTTGATGAGCGATCGTCGTTTTAAAGATATTAATGATTGGAGTAATTCTTGTTTAGTTTGCCATGAAATAATATCTTCTTTTAGTTCTGTATCTGAAGCTGGTTCATAATTAATTGCCAGCCAATAAATAATTTCTTGTTCCGAGGTAGATAAACGATTAAACTGAATTTCATATAAATTGTTAATTTCCTCGAATTTTAGCTGTCCTAATTTTAAATAATCTTCTACAAATTTAGATAAATTTCCCCCCAATACTTCTTGAATATTTCCTGCTACAACTTCCAAAGCAGAAGGATTACCTGCATAATGTTCAATAACTAATTTCCATTCATCTTCTGAGCCTTCAAATTTCCCATATTCTGTAAATATTTTTTGACTATTTTCTACATTTAAACCTTCTAACTCTAAGATATTTATAGTTTTAGTTTTTTTAGCGATTAAATTAATTGCTTCTGGTTTTTCTCGGCTAGTAATTAACAAACAACTTTGATGAGATGATTCAGCTATTCGCCTCACTAAATTACTATAGCCTTGATAACCTTCTCGATATTTACCTGTATGATTGCCACTTTCAAGAATTGATTCTGCATTATCTAGTATCAGTAAACAACGAGAGGATGCAAAATAATGAATTAGTTTGGTTATTTTTTCATCTAAAGTTTCTGGCAGTGTGGTTTCTTGCTGATTAGAAAAGAATTTGATTGAATCTTCCAAAATATCTTCTATTTTTGGAGATACTTCAAGACTTCGCCAAATTATATAGTCAAAATTGTTCTGAATTTCTTTGATTAATTGAATTGATAAACTTGTTTTCCCAATACCTCCTCGACCAAGCAGCAAAATTAGGTTACATTTGTCCTGCAAAACCCATTCTTTTAATGCTTCTAATTCTTGAGTACGTCCGTAGAAGTAAGGAACATTAGGAGCATTTTTTAAATCTAAAGATACAGGTAAAGTAGTTGAATTAAATTGAATATTATCAACTATTTCTTCCCAATTTAATCCCAAAACTTGGCAGAATGCTTTAAAATATTTAGGTCCAACACCCTCATTTCTTCGGAATCGTTTCCAGGTGCCAATTGAAACAGTATCCGGTACTTCTTGGCGTCCATTTTTAATCCTAGGTAGAAACTTACTAGCTTCATCCAGCCAATTTTCGTTATCTAAAGCCCATCCCTTTTCTGTTTGGATTTGCTTAATAGTTTCCTTAATTTTTTCAAGTCCTTCAAATGAGGCTTTCAGAGTTTTCATGGAACACCTTATTCCCTGCTTGTCAAGAACATTTTCAGATCATTATACTCGAAATCTAACCGATCTGTTTTTGTGCTGGAATATTCTGAGAACTAATGGAAAAATTGAAAGTAATCAAACTTATTCAGTTAATTCTGAAAGGAAAAACATCATGAATTTCTCTTCACTTTTTCAAAGCATAAATCAAAATATGGTGATGAATAGTCCTGGTAATCGTACTCCATCTATGAGTATGTCTTCACCTTTTGGAAATATGGTGATGAACACAAATCAGACTTCCATTTCTAACTCCAATAGTAACTCATCTCAAATTTCCATTTCTAGTTCCAATACTAATAATAATTCATCAACCACAACAAGTATTAATGGGTCTTCTTCAAACTCTGTTTTTAACGTTAGTGTTGGTGGCTCTACTAATGGGTCTTCTATAACTTCTACTTCTAATTCCAATACTAATTTTGACCCTGATTCCTTTTTTGACGATCCCTTTTTTGAGCCACCCACTAAGCCTTCTTTCAATGTTTATATTGGTAGTGGAAAAGTTAAAGGTACTCCTGAAGACGACATATTAATAGGTAGTGATGATAGCGATCGCCTAGTTGGTCGTGCAGGAGATGATACTTTGATTGGGGTTAAAGCTAGCGTGAGTATGATTACAAATAATGGAGTATCAACTGTTACCATAATTAGCAATAGCGATCCTGGACAAGGGGAAAGAGACCGCTTGACTGGAGGAGCTGGACTCGATAAATTTATTCTCGGAGATAGCACCAATATCTACTATGACGATGGTAACTCTTTGACTTCTGGTAAAAAAGATTTTGCTGTCCTACGAGATTTTAATCCTAGTGAAGATAAAATTCAACTAAATGGATCGGCAAATGATTATGTGTTAAAAGAGGTATCAGGTCATACTCGAATTTTCCTAGATGATGATGGAGTTTCTGGTTTTTCTACCCAGGATGAATTAATTGGAATTGTGAGAAATAATACGAACTTGAATTTAAACAGTAGCTCTTTTGAATACGTCTAATACCAATTTGATAAATTAACAGGCAGGGGAAAACGGCCGTTTTCCCCTACAATTCATTGATACAGAAATTGATGTACAGCATTACTTTTAGAAAAAGGATTTAACCTGTATTTAACAAAAAGTTTCTGAGATTCTTCACTTAACATTTTATTCCCTATTTATCAAGCACAAAATTAGATCATTCTGCACAGATTCAAAATGATCTATTTTTGTGCTGGAATATTTTGGAACCTAATGTCAGACTTGAAGCTAATCAAATTCATTCAACCACTTCTGAGATTGGAATTAACTTATTAATTTAGGTGGATTTTCAGTATTAGAGAAGTCTGAATCACTAAAAATTAAGGAGAAACTTAGCATGAATCTCTTTTCATCTTTTGGAAGTATGCAGATGAACAGTCCCTTTAATGGTAGTTCATCAATGAGTATCTTTTCACCTTTCGGAAATATGCAGATGAATAGTCCTTTGAATGGCAGTTCATCAATGAGTATTTTTTCACCCTTTGGAAGTACATTAACGAATAGTAATCAGACTTCCATATCCAACTCCAATACCAACAATAATTCATTAACAACGAGTTTTTTCTCTACAACAAATACAGTGAACAACAATTCATCAACTACAACAATTATTGATGAATCTTACTCCGATGTTTATCTTGATCATCAAGGTCAAGATATTCTCACAGAATTTATAGTCAACGAGCCACCTGTTACAAATAATAATTTTGACCCAATAACTGGTGAAATTATAGCTCCCGATCTAACTCAAGATGAACCTTTAATACCAGATACCTCTAATCAAGAAGCACCCATTCATACATTTTATATCAATGGTGTTAATAACACCTTGGCAGACTACCAAAATACCATCCCATTAGTAAATAATTTATTAACCGCAACTGGTATTAACTCTCAGGTTGAGGAAGAAACATATAATCTTTCAGGCAAACCAAAACCTATTAACTTCGACTTTGCTCAGTCTATTATTCAAGCTGTTACATCAGGAAATGATTTTGAAGGTACGCAATTTACTAACAATGTAGTGAAAAAAATTCAAAACATTGACCAAGGAAATAGTTTGGAAGATAAATTTTTAATTGTTGCTCACTCCCAAGGCAATTTCTTTGCTGAAGATGTTTTTAATCAACTACCTGGAAGTATTCAGGAAAGAACAAGAATATTAGCTTTCTCTCCTTTTACAAATTTCCCGGGAATTAGTTCCGATAAATTTGACTATTTATTACGAGAAGATGATTTTCCTAACCGCCTGAAAAATTTACCAGCAATAGCTGTTCCCGAAGACCAACATAATCTTCCTAGCTGGCCCGGGAACTATCTACAATCTTTATTTCCAGGAGATAGAAACTCACATAAAATAGAAAATTATCTAGATATAAATCAATATCCCCAGGGAAGTCAAGAGGATAATTTAGTAGAAGAATCTTTCGAGCAAGCGAAGGTAAAAATTCAGGAATTACTTGATTTTAACTCTGGTATATATCAAGAGGAACAGACAATCGACCAGGGATTTGAAGATTCAGATTCTGACTCATTTTTTGGATTCCCAACTCAATATAATAATGATGCCTTCGCTGGTATAAGTAACTTTATATCTGAAGGAAGCAACTTTATTTTTGGCTGGTAACTTAGTAGAAATATCCAGCAAATAAATAAACTATTTATGAAAGTATTGTAGGGATGTTCAATGGAATGTCTCTACTTTCTTTTTCGGAGATATATAGTAGTTTTTGGAGTTGATGCCAGGAGTAGAAAGTCTTACCAAACCTACTAGATTTTTACTCAGTGTTGAACCCTATAATATTATTGGGAATGGTTGTAATAAAAATGGTTAAAATGATTGAAAAACCACAAGAGTTAAAGATATCGGAAATCAAAGAAAAATATCCTAAGCAATGGGTAACAGTAGACATTACTGAGAAAGATATATATGGTTTTCCTGCTAGTGGAAAAGTCCTATTGCAGGCAAATAATATAGATTTAGTCCTGGAAAAACCAAGGACATTGAGGGAGATTTGTACACTTTCTATACGGGTAGTATTGACGACGAGGCTGAGTAAGGTAAACTCAGAGTTGAAATACTACTAGAATAGGCAATGAGTGTAATTTTAGTTAGGAAAAAGTTTGTCGGAGATGCAACTTTCGACAAACTTAAGTTATGGGTAATTCTTCTTCTTACGAAAGTTGTTAATAGGGGAAATTTCCAAAACCACAATGCACGGGCAACTTACAAAAATGTTGGGTTTGTCCTACGGATAAGCTCCGCTAACACTCCGTTCTACCCAACCTACAAAGTTACTAACGTTCTTTCAACCAATTTTCCAAATCTGCCAAACTATTAAATTCAAAAATATCTTCTGTTAAATTTTCCAAATCTGACAAAACTAAGTCTTCAATTTTACTACTTATTGTCGCTGGAATTTCTCCAAAACGCGTTTTAAGTTGGCGCATGATTAAGGCGATCGCTTCTTTCAAACGTCCTTGTTGTTCTGCATAAGTTATCCGTCCTTTTTCATCTTGCAACATCATCCCCCGACGGTTTACTATTTCTAATTCTTCTACTGTCAGATTAATTTGATTGGCAATATTTAAAGCCATTTCTATTTCCGGAACTTCTCCTAAATTATCGGGAATTTCATTTAAACTTGTCGCCTCTTTCAGAAAATAAATCCACTTATCAATCAAACTATTTAACTCTGATAAAGTTTTCTTGAATTTTGGTAATTCCACAAAAATTAGCCGTAATTCTTGTTCGATACATTTAAACTTTTGAATCTCCTCTTGAAATACAAATTTATTTATAACATTTTCAGTATTTTCAAATAAAATAAAATCCGTAATTGTTACTGCAATAGCTGGATTTAGTAAAGGGTAATCCTCTCCTGTTGCTAACTGATTGGCATAAGCTTTAGCTAGGTTGTAAGCTACCCGTTTATTAAAAGCAGTCATACTAGAAACCTGCATTTCAATAACTACTAAAAAACTATCAAATTAAACTGCTTTGACATCCAAATAAGTGTCTTTTAGAGTTATGAATTGACCGGGATTATAGGGGTTAATAATTGTTAGAGATTTAATAACTTTCTCGCCCCCATAAATTATCGCATTCAGAAAACTGATTAAAATTTCTGTGCTTTGTTCGGAACAGAATATTTTTTAAAAGGCATAATCGACTTTGGGGCTGATGAATTTCATGGTGGTTTTTATCCTTTTTTTACTGTCTAAATAGATAGGCACGAATAAACATATTTTCTCAAAGGTTAAGTAAGTAGGTAGGCGTTAAAATTTATCGTTAGAGAAAGGTAGTAAGCAGTATCCAGAAAAAAATAGGCTTTTGAGTTACTTTACTTTTTATTACATACTTTGTTTTTTTAGTGCCTACTTAATCATATTGCAGTAATCTGGAACTTCATACATGACTATAATGCTACAATTTTTACTTAAGCATTACTATGCCTAACTATCTGCTAGTCTATTAAACTCATTCAAAAACAGACACTTTCCACATAGGAGCTATAGAGATGGATGAAGTAAATTTTAATATTTGGGGTAACGATTCTATCAATATTTCGGGAGAAATCAATTCTGATGCACCCACCTATGCCATAATTCATGGGTGGAGGAATACAGGTGGCAACTCAGACAACAACTATAATCCTTCCGACTGGATGGCAGACCAAGCTCAAACTATTCGGGGGCGGGAGTCTAACGCTAATATCATTCTGGTAGACTGGGAAGATGGAGCTAATAAGCTTTGGTATTTCTCTTCTGCTTCGATAACGGAAGATGTTGGCAATGAGCTAGCTACCTACTTGAGCAATAACAACCTAGATCCTAATTATACCAACTTAATTGGACATAGCTTAGGGGCACATGTCGCGGGATTTGCTGGCTCTACTTATCTTGAGTCCACTGGAGACTCGATCTCACAAATTGTGGGATTAGATCCTGCTGGCCCTGCATTTGAAGGTAAAGATGCAGGCGATCGCCTAGATCCGAATGATGCTAATCGGGTTGTAACTTTTCATACGAGCAAGACATTGGGTTATGACGATCCGTTAGCTGTTTTGGATGTCTACGTCAACAGCAACAGTTGGTTTCAACCTGGACAGTGGAATGTTAGCGGCAATCACGGTTATGCCACAACTTTGTTTACAGAATTACTCGAAGGCAACAGTTTTACCCAGTCTAACAGCTCTCTGTTCAATTTAAATACGGTAGTCAACGCGGAATTCACTGGAGTCAACAATACCACCACTAAAAATAATAAAGATATTATTGCTCTTGATCTATCGGGAACTTTCAGCGACGATAACCTTGCTGGTGGTGCAGACAATGACAGTATTAGTGGTAACGGAGGTAATGACTATATTACTGGTGGGGATGGCAATGATTCTCTGTTTGGGAATGGTGGCAATGATATCCTTTATGGTGGAGGTGATAACGATTTTGTATTTGGTGGAATTGGTAGCGATCGCCTGTTTGGGGATGAAGGTGATGATTTGTTAACGGGAACAAATGCAGTCGTTAAAGGTGATGGCGAAATAGATAGTTTGACTGGTGGAGGTGGTAGCGATCGTTTTGTGCTGGGAACTACTCAGGGTGAATTTTACAGTGATGACGATCCGAATACTTCTGGTATCAGTGATTATTTATTGATTACTGACTTTAATACTTTGGATGACACGCTTCAACTGTCAGGTTCAGAGTCTGAATATAGTTTGGAAGACTCACCTATAGAGATAGTTGTGGGTACAGCTATTTTTCTGAATGAAAGTCTTCCCGAACTTATTGCGATAGTTGCAGGTGATGCAAGTTTAAGTTTGAGTAGTAGTTATTTTGAATATGTTTAATATTATTGGGAAAAAAGTTTGCTTCAAATTGTGAGAATTTTGGTGGGAGTAGGGGCAATTTCGGAAGCATAGTCAGAGTCAAACATCTTTGATTAAATTCGCACTTTATAGAAGCTGTAGGTTGGGTTAAGCGTCGGAGCGCAACCCAACAGATACTTATAGTTTTCACTAATGTTTGGAAATATCTATTTTTGTTGGGTTTCTCAAGCTCAACCCAACCTACTACTAGGTTATTTATCAGGAGTCAGGAGGGAAGAAAGAAGGAAAAAGAGGGAACAAGAAGAGAAAGTTTTTTCATCACGCTCTTATCCGGACATGATATAATTGCTAGCCGAATGCTGCGCAAACGCTTTTCATGTTTACGCAGCATTCGGCTAAGTTCCTAACATTTGTAATTGATATAAACCAGCATAAAGACCTTTTTGTTGTAATAATTCCTCATGAGTACCAGACTCAATTAACTCTCCCCGTTTCAATACAAAAATTCGGTTAACATTTCTAATAGTTGAAAGTCGGTGAGCAATAATAATAGCTGTCCGTTCCTGTAATAATATTTCTAATGCTGATTGAATTAATGCTTCTGTACCCACATCTAAACTCGCAGTTGCTTCATCAAGTACCAAAATTCGGGGGTTACGAATAGCAGCACGGGCGAATGCTAATAACTGTTTTTGACCACTAGAAAGATTTGCTCCTCTTTCTCGCAATTGAGTATTATATCCTTGGGGTAATTCTTCAATAAATCTATCTATATTTGTGTTTTTTGCTGCTGCTTTTATCTCTTCAAATGAGTAAGTTTCCCCTAAAGAAATATTACTTTTCACATCCCCGGCAAATAAAAATCCATCTTGAAGAATTACACCTATATGTCTTCGTAATTCTGCTTGGGGTAAGTCTCGAATATTAATCCCGTCAACTAAAATTTTGCCTTTATTTACATCATATAAACGACAAAGTAAGCGAATTATAGAACTTTTTCCAGCGCCAGTAGGCCCGACTAAGGCTACTTTTTCTCCTGGTTTAATGGTGAAGTTTAGATTTTTTAGAACGTATTCATTTGGTTTATAGCCAAACCAAACATTTTCAAACCGAATTTCACCAATTTGCCGATTAGAAAGTTGGAAAGTGGGTAATTTTTTAGTTTCTCCTTCTGGGTCAAGAACTTCTACTTGTTCATTGAGAAGATTTGTAATACGTTCGACTGCAGTTAATCCTGCTTGAATAGCTGTAAATTTTTCGGCAAATTGTCGTAAGGGATCGAATAAACGTTGAGCATATAAAATGAAGGAAGATAGAGTGCCAAAGTCTAGGTTTTCTGCTAAAACAAATTTCCCACCGAGGAATAAAACTGCGGCGATCGCTACTAAAGCAACCCATTCTAAAGTACCAGATACAGCTGAGTCGTAAAAGATAGTTTTATCTACTGCTTTAACATACTTTTCATTATTAGCTCTAAACAATTCTGAGTTAAATTTTTCTCGCCGAAATAATTGAACTACTCCAATGCCAATTAAGTTTTCTTGCAGTTGGGAATTTAAACCAGAAAGTTCCTCTCTGGCTTTGTAATTAGCCACGCGATATTGTTGCTGAAAATAGATAATAAGTGCTGTTACTGGCAACATCATTAATATCAGCATTAGAGCAAGTTGCCATTGCTGGCTAAACATTGTAATTGCAATGATTAAAATTGAAAATAAATCACTGACAATGCCAATAGCACCTGTGGAAAATACATCCCCCAAAGCTTCTACATCGCTGGTAAGACGAGTCATTAATTTTCCTACAGGAGTACGGTCAAAATATCTAACTCCTAAAGAAAGAACGTGTTCAAATAAATCATTTCTAATATCAGCAGTAATTTGTTGTCCAACTTTTTGTACTAAGTAGCCTTGTACAGATTGAAATATCAGACGTATAATAATGGTAAGCATTAAGAATATGGCTAAAAAATTCAATCCTTGAGGCACTGACATTTTTTGGATAAAAGAGATTGTTTTTTCTTCTAAAATTAGAGAAATTGCTTGTCCGATTAAAAGTGGTTGAATTGCTCCAGAAATTGACAATGGAAATAGTAATATCAAAGATACAACGACTAATTTTTTGTGGCGGAGGCCATAGCTTCCTATCTTTTTAACTAATTGCCAGTCTGTTTGACGACTATTTTGATTGTTGTTGTTGTTGTTAATTTTGGGTGAGACGTTACTCATAGATAATTTAATTAAGTTATAGTTATATAGCAATGCTAAATGATTTGTAAAAAATCCATTTGTTAGATGAAAAATCTGACATGATTACCCTTGTTTCCTAATTCCCATAGATTTTTTTTACAACCAAAATAGGACTGCTATAGTACAAGTATTGTCATGTTTTTATAAGGTAACATATTAGTTGCTTTTTAACAATAACAGCAATCCTAAGCAGGTACACAAAATTAATTACACATTTAGCGAAACTGAATTCCTTATACTGTAAGGATTACATATAATCAGAGTAGGTAATTCATTTTGTTTAGGTTTAGGTACTTATTTAAATCGTGATTTTTGATATTTGTAGGTGCTATATTATAGGCACTATGTTGTAGGTATAATCAGCTAATCAATAAACTTAAATTTATCATAACTTCTGCGCGGGGTGCTATAGCAATCACAAAAACAATCTAATTATTATGTTTAAAATTGAAACAGATAGATTAATATTGAGACAGTTTAGTCTACAAGATATAGGTCAATTGTACCAATTTTATAAAAATCCAGAGGTAATGAGGTATGTGGGAAAAGGCATTATCACTAGAGCAGAAACAGAAATGAAAATACTAACCATGATTTCCCATTGGCAAAAATACAATTTTGGTATGTGGGCGGTAGTTGATAAAAGCGATAAAAAAATGATTGGTAGGTGTGGGCTTTGTTTTCTGGATAAGACACAGGAAATTGAACTTGGCTACATATTAGACCAAGCACATTGGCATCAAGGGTTGGCAACAGAAGCTTCAAAAGCAAGTTTGAAATACGGGTTTGAACAATTGAAGTTAGAGAAAATTGTGGCGATCACTATTCCCGAAAATATTGCCTCTCGACGAGTCATGGAAAAAGTGGGAATGAAATATGAAAAATCAGCTAATTATTACAACACTAACGTGGTATACTATACAATCTCAAGTACAGAATATCAGCCGGATAATTCCTTGTACATTCTAAATACATAAAAGATTAGAAATGCGATGGTTAATTAGTTAGAAAATTATGAGTAAATTAACTCTAGTTATTGGTAATAAAAATTATTCCTCCTGGTCATTGCGAGCCTGGTTAGCAATGAAACAGGCAGGAATCGAATTTGCTGAAATAAAAATTCCTCTGGATACACCAGCCACTCATCAAGAAATTCGTAAATATTCTCCCACCGGATTTCTACCATTATTATTAGATGGGGATATCAAAATCTGGGAATCTCTAGCTATTTGTGAATATGTAGCTGAGAAATTTGCTACTTTTTTGTGGCCTGAAAATCAGACACAACGGGCAGTGGCGCGGGCAATAAGCGCCGAGATGCACGCAGGTTTCCCAAATTTACGCCAATATATGCCAATGGATTGTCGGGGGAATTATTCAGAGCCTGGTATCATTCCAGAGGTCAAACCTGAGATTGAGAGGATCGGTAATATGTGGCGCGAGTGCCGGGAGAAATTTGGCGCAGAAGGTGATATGCTGTTTGGTAAATTTACAATTGCTGATGCGATGTATGCTCCCGTGGTCTCTCGCTTTGCCACTTACGAGATTAAACTGGAGCCTGTGGCGCAAGCTTATGCTGAGGCAGTTTGGGCATTGCCAGATATGCAAGAATGGCTGGCAGCTGCAGCAGTTGAGCCAGAAAGTATTTTTTACTCAAAATATTAGCGTTTTTGCGGAGGTATTATTGACCCTCCTGAAACTGAATAAATGCGAATTTTATTAGTGGATGATGAACCCGAATTAACTTATCCTCTGACTCGTGCTCTGAGTCGAGAGGGTTATTCTGTTGATGTGGCTGATAATGGGGTAACTGCCTCTGAGATGGCAAGTCAGGATAATTATGATTTGCTAATATTAGATTGGATGTTGCCCCACAAATCAGGATTGGAAATTTGTCAACAGTTGCGATCGCGCCACGACTACACCCCTGTTTTATTTCTCACTGCTAAAGATACGGTAGACGACCGCGTTGCTGGATTAGATGCTGGTGCGGATGATTATTTAGTTAAACCGTTTGAGTTGCGAGAGTTATTAGCTAGAGTGCGGGCTTTATTACGTCGCCCCCCCACTATTGGAGCAAATATAACTCAGCACCGTTTGCAAGTAGCAGATTTAGAATTAGATATAGAAAATCAAGTTGCTTATCGCAGTGGACGAACAATCGATTTATCTGAAAAAGAATGTAAGTTGCTAGCATATTTTATGAGCTATCCCGGTAAACTTTTAACCCACCAACAAATTTATGAGTATTTGTGGGGAGAGGGGGAAAAGCCAAGTAGTAATGTTTTGGCAGCGCAAGTGCGTTTATTGCGACGAAAAATTGAAGTTACTGGGGAGTTAGCGTTAATTCATACTGTTTATCGGAAAGGTTATCGTTTTGGAGAAGGTGGAGAAACAAGGTAGATAAGGTAGAGGAGTTGGGCTCTACTTTTTGATCATTAATGAAACAGACTTAATATAGCAATTTTCAAAAAGCGTAAGGTACGAAATTCGTTTGTTTTAGGCAACAGGCAACAGCTCATCTGGGAATACGGAATAGGAAGAAAAAAGATAACTGTACCTCACAAAGGGTGAGAAACGCTATATAACTTTTAAAAGCTATGAATAGACATAGGCATGGGAATTAAATATTCCTTTTCTAAAATCCTTGTAGAGACGTTCCATGGAACATATCTACATTCTTTTTCATACCTCTGCCTAATACATAGGTATAGCTATACAAATTAAGATTAATATATTTTTTTGTTCCCTCATAGGAGTGCGCGTAACGCAAAGCGGATGAAACATTCGCAGGGTCGCACCGCTCGCTGTTCCCTTTAAACCAAAATCTATTGTACTAAGCAAAAACCATAATACTATATTTATCAAATGACATTTACAGCTCAATTTTTCTCTTGAAGAACAAAAATTTCGGTATTTATTTAAATTAAATATAGTAAGATTAGTCGGTATATCCATTTCATAGGAGCATATCAGTTTTTTAGATATCTCTTCAGCTAAGTTAGATGGAGCGTTAATGAAACCTCAAACTGATTATTTTTGGCAAAAATAGCTATTTTATGATTTATCTCAATTGAGCATCACACAATTGTTTTTTGATAATTTTCATTTATGTTTTTATCATAAATATTTTTTGGTTTTTCGCTCAAATACAGTTATAATTAAGTAACTAAAAAAAACATTTAGTAGATTAATTTGACTTCTAAATATTGTTTAATTTGAGCAGGTAAATTGAAATATGGCTAGTAATAAAACTGGTATTGAATGGACAGATAGAACTTGGAATCCGATGACAGGTTGTGACAAAGTTAGTCCTGGTTGTACTCATTGTTATGCAGAAGCAATTACAAAGCGTTTTACTAATAATTTTCCTCATGGATTTGCTTTGACATTGCATCCAGGGCGTTTGAATCAACCTTTAAGTTGGCGTACTCCTAGTCGAGTTTTTGTTAATTCTATGAGCGATATTTTCCATGAAGATGTTCCTATTTCTTTCATCAAAAAAATATTTGGAATAATTGGGAAAACACCTTGGCACGTTTATCAAATTTTGACAAAAAGACATAAACGTTTAGTTGATTTAGCACCTGAATTAGAATGGCATAATAATATTTGGATGGGTGTGTCTGTGGAAAATCAAGATTATGTTCATCGTGTCGATTATTTAAGACAAGTAGATGCCAAGATCAAGTTTATTTCTTGTGAACCACTTTTAGGTGATTTACAACTTAATTTAAAAGATATTGACTGGGTAATTGTTGGGGGAGAATCTGGCAATAAATATCGTCCGATGAAAGAGGAATGGGCGCAAAGTATTTGTGAGCAATGTCAAGCTGCTGATGTGGCTTTTTTCTTTAAGCAATGGGGCGGTAGAACTCCTAAAGCTGCTGGACGACTTTTAGATGGAAAAGTTTGGGATGAGATGCCAGAAGTATGGAATAAACATCAAAAAAAATGGTTAAGTCGCGTTCATGCCAGTCAGAAAAAGAAACTCTTATTTACCCGTAGTTAAACAATAAATTATGAGTTGTACTAATAACCAACTATTACAACTTAAATTTACCCTTGGATTATTATCCGTAGTAGACTCTTTAATGTGTAATCTTTTTTTGAACCTGGATTTTTTATCTCCAATATTCCTTCTTTATAAAGTGAACCTAAGATGTCGTTGTAATATTGAGTTCTTTTTAATATACCTATATTCTTTGAACCTAAAATAATCTTAGTAATAGCATCTTTAAAAGATATCCATTCGGGTCTAATTTTTTTGAGTATATCGACTGATAGAGGTTTAATTATTGCAATTCTTCTGTCATTTTCTGAATTCCATTCTTTTTCTAAAAATTTATGACTGCCTTGATGACTATCTTGAAAGAAAAGTAATTTTTCTTCTTCCCAAACAAATTCATTTATAAATTCCCCAAAAGCTTTTTCAGGATGATTACTGCCAACTACAATACTATATTGAGGTCTATTATCATTATATGTTTCCTTAACTTCAAAGCTAGTCACACCTTTAAAGTTAGTTTCATTCCTGATTCTATCTTTGAAATATTCAAGCGCCCACTTTTCAAACTCTTGAGATTGAGTTTTAAGTTTTAGCCAGTTAGGTTTCCAATCTTTGTCTGAATTAGAACCTAGTAGTTTTGTTAAATTACGAGTATAAGTTTTGCTAGTTTTTTGTTGCTTAGGGTCATCATATGATATTTTATGATGGCCAGCATGGCGTGCTACTTGTCTATTATGAAATAGCAAAAATAATTCTCCCTTATGCTGACTAAGATAATTTCCAATGGAACATATTTGCTCAAAAGTAACTCCCTTAACACCGAAAGTATCAAGGAAAAAGAAAGTAGGATAGTTGTGTAAATCTTGAAAAATTTTGGGTAAAGCCTCCTCAAATTTTTGAGGTTCATAAATTTTATAGAATAAGTTTTCACCTGTAAGTTTACAATTATCTTGTAGCTGTTGATTTAAAGACAAATTTGACTCTATGAAAAAACATCTTAAGTTAACTCGTCTTTCTTGATTAAAGAGTTTAGCGCATTTCAAAGCTATTAGAGGAGAACCGTCAGTATTTTTAAATTCATGTTGATATTTACTAGCCCAAAATTTAGAATTATTGACAAAATCTTCAATTCCAATTCCTTCTTCATATTTACCTGAACCGGCAAAGCAATCAACATAATTTATCTGATCAGATTGATAGGCTTTGTTACCACCAAGATTGTAACAGTAAGACTGTATATATCTGAGAAGAATCCGATGCTTAGATGCTGACCATGAACGTTTTCGAGTGAAATAACTATCTGAACTATTAGATTCAGTAGAAAATAAAGAGAGTTGTTCGCCTTCCATTTTTTACCTTAAATTTAAGATTTAATAGTTTTCTGTGTACTTTAACATAAAAGTTATAATTCTCACAATTAGGTAAGTTTATATTCACATTCTATTGCTGAATTTAAAAAGTAAATATCAAAGATTAAGTAGGGTGTGTGACGGCACCCTTAGTTATGTAGTTATATTTTTGAAAAATTCAGTCAGTTTTGCCGTCACGCACTTGGTAATGGGGTTTTGCCCTGGGTTAGCGCTGTATATCTCCCGGAGCGAAACGCACCCTAATGATTTAAAATTTATTTTATGAACTAGTCTTTAAGACTAATTTATAAAGCTTGTCAACCTTATCTAACCCTCTGCGTTGTCTTCCATTTTAACTCCACCAAATAAAGCAATTTCAAACAACTTCATAAAACAGTCAACATGAATAAAACCTATTTCTCGTAACCAGTCACATTGAGTTTCTACAGGAGCAAGAATATTAGCTACTTTATCCTGTCGATTATAATACTGCCGATCAATTTCTTGCCGAGATTTATTTGTACCTTGACCTTGATGAAAACCATACAGAGAATCAACAAATAATTCATCAAATAAACTTTCAATTAATTGAGTGGGTGAGGCAACGTGCTCAAGATTTAAAAACAATCCACCAGGCTTTAATAACTGGTAAATTTCTCCATAAAGTTCTTGTTTTCTTGCATCTGGTAAATGATGAATTGCAAAACCTGATACAACTAGATCAAAAGGCGCTTTTTCCCGAACAGTATCCAGCCATTCCGCCTTACCAAAATCTTGATGAATAAACTCATATTTACCTTGTTTATTATCAGTAAATTTTGCTTTAGCAGCTTCAATCATTGCTGTCGATAAATCTAAAAATACTCCTTGCACCTGAGGATATTTATTAATAATTGCTCGACCTAAAATCCCATCACCACAACCCAAATCTAAAAAATTATTTACCTGTGGTCTAACCTTCTGAATAATTCTTAGCATTACATCAATTTGTTCGGATGCTAAAGGAATAGCACCCCGCACACCTTCAAGAAAAGTTTGGGAAAGTTCTGGTGTTTCCCAAACTTGATAATTTTGATTCATTTTTTTGTTTTCTACCTAGTTTTAATAAAAATTTGGTTAAGGTAATATGTTCCTTCTGAATTTTTAGCAATACCAATACCACTTAAATCATAATCGCCCACCATATTTTTCTGATGACCAGGACTATTTATCCAACCTTCCACAGCTTGTTCTCCAGGATTACTATAACCAAAATTATTAGCAAGATTTTCTGCAGCAGTTTGGAGGCGGATTTGTTGACTAATTACTTGTACTCTTTCTTTAAATCCATCATGGCTAAAAGTAGCTTTTCCACTAGCCATTTCTTGAGCGTGAATTCTTGATTGATTAGCAATAGTATTATCCCACTTGAGAGGTGGTAAGTTTTGAGATTGCCGATATTGATTTATTTGGGCAAATACAGATTTTTCTAGGCCATTAATATCGGGTGAAACTGCTACACTTGGTCTAGAAATAGGAGTTTGTCTGGGATTCTGAATTTCTGGCATTTCTGGTATTTCTGGCAAGTTGTCTATTAACTGTTGATAATTACAACTACTCGAAAGTATTGGCAGAGTCCAGAAAAATAGTTTTAAATATTTATGATTCATTAGATTAATTTTTGTAGGGTGCGTTAGGCGCTTCCATTAATAATATTTTATTTCTAAAATAACTTGTTAGCACCGTAACGCACCTAGAAACTCTGGACATAAATATTAGGGTAGATATGGGGATGGGAGGGGCAAGTATCCCCTATAAATTAGATGAAATATGAAAGGAAGATACCCCCTAATCCCCCTTTTCAAGCGGGGGATATGTAGCAAAAATTTTAGTGAGTGGAATGATTGATTTTTGTATTGGTAGGGTGGGCAAACTTAGGGATATTTATGATTAAATTAATTAACTCAACATTTGCCCACCTGAAACATATAGCTGAAGTACGGTGGGCAAATGTTTAATTATTGGTATAAAGAGTCAATCTAATTATATTTGCCCACCCTACATATTTATTTGAAAATATAGTTGATTAGCATTAAAGAAATCGGGTTTGTATTAGATATCCCAGAAGATTGACATCTGCTGACACTTTCCCCGTTTTCTTATCCCTCCAAAAACTTCGCCACAGTTTGCACATCCTTATCCCCACGGCCAGAACAATTCAGCACAATGCGTGGACTACCGCTTAACTGTGGACAGAAAATTTCCAAATAAGCGATCGCATGAGCAGTCTCCAGGGCCGGAATAATACCCTCCAACTGAGACAAACGTTGAAAAGCAGCCACCGCCTCATCATCAGTCACACTATAATATTCAGCCCTACCGCTATCCTTCAAAAAGCTATGCTCGGGCCCCACGCCAGGATAATCTAAACCCGCACTAATAGAATGCGCCTCAATAATCTGACCTTGCTCATCCTGCAACAAATAACTCATCGCCCCATGCAACACACCCACCCGACCAAGAGTCAAAGTAGCAGCGTGTTTATTCGTATCAACTCCCTCGCCAGCAGCTTCCACACCAATCATCCGCACCGACGAATCCTTCACAAACTCATAAAATAATCCCATCGCATTAGAGCCACCGCCAACACAAGCCATCAAAATGTCAGGCAAACCGCCCCACTTTTCCAAACATTGAGCGCGAGTTTCCACACCAATCAGAGCATGAAAGTCACGCACCATCATCGGGTAGGGATGTGGCCCGGCAACCGAACCCAGAATATAATGGGTTGTCTCCACATTAGTCACCCAGTCGCGAATAGCCTCCGAAGTCGCATCTTTCAGGGTGCCCGTGCCAGCTTCCACAGGTCGCACCTCCGCCCCCATCAGTCGCATTCTGAATACATTTAGGGATTGACGCTCCATATCGTGAACGCCCATATAGATGACACATTCGAGGCCAAACCGAGCGCAAACCGTTGCAGTGGCAACACCATGTTGACCAGCGCCTGTTTCAGCAATAATCCGTTGTTTGCCCATTCTCAGGGCTAACAGAGCTTGGGCCAGAGCGTTGTTGATTTTATGGGCCCCGGTGTGGTTGAGGTCTTCCCGTTTCAAATAGATTTGTGGGCCTGTGCCGTCAGGTTTGGCGTAATGTTCGGTCAGACGTTCGGCGAAGTAAAGAGGGCTAGGGCGACCTACATAGTCTCGTAGGAGTTCTTGGAGTTCTTGTTGAAAGGTGGGGTCTTGACTATATTTTTTGTAGGCTGCTTCTAGTTCAAATAGGGCTGGCATTAATGTTTCGGGGACATATTTACCGCCAAACTGGCCAAATCTGCCCTGGGCATCGGGTTGTTGAGTTGAAGTTGGATTTAGGGGTGTAGTAGTCACGAATTGTTTCTAAATAATGGAACATTTCTCATTATATGTATGCTGGTTGGTAGTGGTATAGTTAAGTTAAAAATCATCGATTGTGATTATTGGAATATTGGTATATTACGGTTAAATATAATTCTTAAATAATTGGTGAAAAATATCGGAATAAACGATCGAGTCTGAAACTATTACTCCTTGTTCTTTCTTCTCTTATTCCCCTTCCCTGTTCCCTATTTCTTGGATTTTTTCTATATCACCCAGATGGGAATATTATATACTTAAAAAAATGCAAGTTAAATGTGTATTGGTTGATGTATTTCATGTATCAAGTTTTTTGAGAAAATTTTAAGTTTTATTTGGAGATGTCAAGCAAATATAACTTTTGTAAAATATTGTTGTAAAAATCAGATAAGACTTGCAAAACAGCACAAGATAATTAATATAAAGTCTCATTCTGTTAAAGAAGAGAAACACATCTAAAATTTAGATGAAAAAATCTAGAAAATCTTAAGAGAAAATTATGGAAGCTGAAGAATTTTTGACACGTTATGCCGCCGGAGAACGAAATTTTCGAGACATTGATTTGTTTCGCTGCGAACTCAGTAATGTTAATTTAGCTGGTGCAAGTTTGTTTCGTGCTAACTTGTTCAGGGCTAATCTATTTAGAGCGAATTTGATTGGTGCTAATCTGTACAATGCTACTTTGATAGGTGCTAATTTATATTGTGCTGACTTAAGTGGTGCTAACTTGAGTGGCGCTAACCTGACTCGTGCAGATTTGACTGGCGTTGACTTGAGTGGTGCAGACTTGAGTGCTGCTGACTTGAGCGGGGCGATTTTGAATTATGCTAATCTTAGTTATGCTGATATGAGTCGCGCTAATTTACAGAAAGCCACCCTCATTGATGCAAATTTGACTGGTGCTAACTTAAGTGGTGCTGACCTGAAAGGAGCTAATATAACTGGGGTGAATGTAACTGAGACAAGATTTTCTCTCGGTATCGGTCTGTCTAAAGAGATGAAGCGACAGTTGGAAGAGCAAGGAGCGATCGTTGAAGATTTGCCGGGGGAGCCTTACGCGAGTAGATTGTTGAGTCGGACTTAAACTGATTGTATTTTCTAGTAGGGTCCGCACTTGGCACCCTACTAGAGACAGCAATTAGTGAAGCAATTTTCACTCGCAACATTAGAAGTATAACTAAAATCAGGTGGGAAAAATCCGATTTAAAAACTTGAACAGTTCAACCCTGCATCTTCAGGCGTTGAAAACTTCACAGGGAGAAATGTGAGGCCGTAGAGCTGATTCGCACAAGGAACAACTCGAACCAAATCAATGGGTCGTTTTTTGCGATCGCCAGTCCCCAGTTTAAACTCAATCACTCCTGTCACTTCGTCAACGCTGAAAGTTTCATCTGCCAGGGTCTTCTGAATTCCCCGACGAGTAGGTTGTTGGCGAATCCCTTCGATTAGCACCTGAGCGGCATCATAGCTCAAGGCTGTGCGACCACTGACAGACCCTCCCCAAAGCTGCTCAGTAGTTTGAGAAAAATAAGATTTTGGATTGCTTAGAGGATGCCAAGGAACCGTCAAAATCAGTTTTTCCAGGAGTTCTGGTTGAGCAATATTCAGAGTTTTAGGACTATAAAGCGACCAGTTACCTACTATCGAGTTTTGACCACCATTTTCTTTAATAATTTCCAGAGCATTAACTAGAGCATCACTCACTTGAGCATCTGGTATTAAAACAATTGCTAATTCCCCAGAGTTTCTAATTTTTTGGATGGCACTTTTAGCATTAAAATTAGGCTGAGAAATATCAAATGAATCAATGATGTATCCTCCTTTTTCTAAGAATTTTTCTTCAAATCGTTTTTTGTAATCACTCGAATATGGACTAGCAGGGTTATAAAAAATTGCAACTCTGTTTTGATTAATTTGATTACTCATCAAGACATCAACCGTTGCACCTGTCCGCACATAATTAGTTGTGGTAGTTCGGAAGAAAAACGGTCGAGGCTGTTTAGTGAGTTCAGACGTGGTTGTGCCTGGAGAAACTAATACTAATTGATTTTGGTTATAAATATCTACAGTTGCAGTTGTCATATCACTAGTCCAATGACCAATAGTACCCAGAATCTCCGATCGTTTGACTATAGTTTGGGCAACCTTCTTGGCCTGACTCTCCGAGTTAGCATCATTAGCAACGATCACTTTTAAACCTTTTCCATTCAGGTTATGACGGTCAAGAAAGTCTGAACCTGGTAAAGCGAGATTGGAGGATTTATTCCCATTGAATACACTCAAATTAACTTCTGTTTGAGCTTGAGCTACTCCCCGCAAGATTTCTTGGGCGAGTTCTGCATCTTTTTGTAAAATTGGGACTATGACTGCAATAGTATAATAATTGGCTCCCGTCACTTCCAAAAGTGCATTATTGAGATAAATTAAAGTTTCTGGGTCTCTTCGTTCTTTTTGCCAACTTTTCTGAAGATTTTCAGCGGCCTGTTGATAACTTTTCTTCGTGAAAAAACAATTAATCCACTGTTCTCGAATATGAACATTCCAAATAGGTAGAAAATGATTCAAGGGTTTCTGGCATTCGGCAACTGACCTCACACCGTTTTGTTTGTCTCGTGGTGAAGACAGTGCTACCAAAATCTCTTCACCGCTACTTATATCATCTTTAAAAGCTTCTGGATTAAAGACTTGAAAAAGCATATAAATCCACGAAAAATTAATGATAATCAACAAAAATAGAATTATTTGCCTGAATTTTGTGGAAGATTTTTTACGTGTAGGCCAATAGAGTTCAGGTGTGGCTGGATTTTGTATTAGTACAGGTAGCCTGGATGCTCTTGGATAAAACAGTTGCTCCGTAATCGGAATTTCAAGTTGTTGCAAATGTTTCCGCGCTTCTCGAACAGCAGCGTGGAGAGGTTTTTCCTGGGTAAATTCTTCTAGGAAAAACTTCAAAAAATTCCGTGCCACTAAATCGGGAACGGGTTCTCGCATGACAATCAAATGGGGAATATTCAAATCAGCTAAATATTCAGCAATTCCGAGTCCATCACAAGAATTAAAGATTGCCAACTTAACTCTTGGAGCAGCTCTCCTCAGAGCTTCTCTTAAAAGATTAATTGAAAAATTTAAGGCATGATTCACTTGAATATTTTGACCAGAGCTGTGTCCTGCATAAAAAATAATATCCCAACTTCCTATCCAGAGAGTATCAAATAATTCTTGAGGAGTCAGAAAATTTCCCCTCGTCGGAATAGAAGTAATTCTTGCCCCATGTCTTTTTAAGTTTTCAATCAGTTCCCGATCCTGTTGTAGTTGTAATCCCCCCCGATCGCTCCCAAAAATTGCCAAAATTTTAATCGGTTTCTGCAATTTTTCTGTTGGTCTATTGTATTGAGACAAAAGGGCAAATTCAGCTTGGGGTAAAAAATGTGATTCCTCAAATAAGTCCCAGCAATCCCAGGATAACTTACGCAGATAGTCATTCGACGTATCAAGGATAATTCGTACCGATTCATTTTGTGTTCCATCCCTGAGCCTTCCTATTATTCGCCCTCGAATATCTCCAAAGGAAGGTTTGCTCAACCAGTTTCTCAGAGTAGATTCCAGGGTCTGAGTGGCATTTCGACAGTCTTCTAAACTGGAGACGTGGGTAATTTGCCCCTCTTGCATCTCTATCGCTCGTACTTCCAATCCCAATTGGGTATAAATATTTCTCCATTCGTCATAAACTCTAGGAAAATCTGGGTTAGGGGGCAATTGAGGACACTTGCGTTCTGTGGCAATGATTCTACCGTCTTGCCAAAACTCCAGGGAAACAGGAAAACCTAATTCAAAGCTGCCTTCTTCTATTTTGATCACAACCTGTTTAGTCATTATTGTAAATTTGTTATTTTAACGCATAAAATTTTTCTATTGTAATATCATACTATTTTGTTAACTTTATTCAAATAATGAAGTGCTTTGTCACAGTGGCAGAATTGAGGCCAACTTTAAGACTGAAGCGATCGCCTGGATCTGCTGTAAATTTGAATTGAATACAATCATCTCGTTCTCTAGCACGAATTTCAAATAAAGATTGCCCCATTTCATCTAAACCAATGAGTTTTAAATTTGCTGGTAAAAAACGTTGGTCTTGGAGGGGATAAACTCTGGAAAGAATTGCAAATCTCTGATTTGGTTTTGGTAAAATTGCCACTATTAATGCTACCGAAGCTCCTGCCAGTTGCATTCCTAAATCCATAGCGCGTCGTACACCTGTTGCTGGATGACTAGGGTCAATTTCCCACAACAATTCGGCAATTTGCCAGCGTGTTTCTTCATCTTCTGTTGTTTCTAAAATTTGCACGAGAGCGTTATTTACTTCTGTGTCTGAGAGTTCAGGTTGAGATAAATCTGTCTGTGTTTGATCTCTTTGTTTGTGAGTCATTTGGAATTGTTTAAGAAAATTTTTAACTACTTTAGAAGATATTTTTTTTGTTGTTTTATCTAAACTGAGAGCCATTTGTATAATCGGTTGACGATTTCCTAGAATTTCTTCTACAGGTTGCCAACTTTCTGTTAAAATACGTTTTAACCAACTTGTTAATTTTTCTCTTTCTGGGATTTTAATAGCTACCGGACTCAAATATTTCAAATTTAAAATTAAGTGACTGGAGTCAGAAGTTAGTTCAGGCAAAGAAAGTTGATAATTTCCTATTTCGTTTTTTTGTAAAGACTGATTTATTAATTTATCATGTCGTATAAATCCAATTAAAATAGCTTCTTCTTCCTCTACTAAAACCTGTATTGATATATAGAAATGAGCAGCAAATTCTGGGGAATTAATCATTTTTTCGGGGATTTCTATTCCTTCATTTACTATACTCTCATTTGTCAGTAAGCAGACTTTAAATCCGCCGACTTGCAGATTGCTCATTGGTTCCGAACTAATAATTTGATTAGGTGGCAGAGATTCAATTTGAGCGTCTAATGTTAAATGGCGATCGCTCAACCATTTTTTTAGTGCTAATAAACCCAATATTTTCAAATAAGCTTGCCATTTTTGGGCTTCGTTATTAAAGTTACGACTCAAGAGAGTTGCTTGCTGAAAATCTTCAGGTTCTAAATCAATAGTTTCTAACTGCAATTGTTGGTAATATTGTCTGTTTATTTGCTCAGAATCAGAACCAATATTCATATTTATTCTCCTGGTTATTGTTATCAGTTAAATTTTGGTTTTTGTGATTAATGGAACAATTAATCTAGATGTAGTTGTTTGGCTATTTATTATTCTGTCAAATATGCTAATTATATAGCGTTTATCAGGCTAATGAGGTACACCTATCTTTATTTCTTTTCTATTCCTTATTCCCTAAAAACTAGAATTTTGTACCTCGCCAGCATGGGAATTGCTATATTTAAGATAATAGCGCATTTTTTCAGCGAACAAACTTGTCATTCTTTGGTATTTCCTTGCTGTAGAAATTTCCTTGGCCGCCTCTAAAAATACAGTTTCATCTAAATAACGACTTAAGAGTTCAATTAAAGAATCAAAAGCATTTGGATCTAAAACCCCTTGACTTGAATTTAACTCTGCTTGCTTCAACAAAATTTGCAGCATTTTCTCCATTACCTGTTCTCGAATTTGCTTCAGCATTTGCTTTAGTTTTAAGATGCGACTAACTTGAGATTGATTATTAATATTAAATTCTTGAGCTATTTCGCTTTGAGATTTATTTTCACAATAAATTAGTCGTAAACTAGGCAAAAAATGAGGAGCAAATTCAGCATACCAGGCACTTTTTTGTAGTTTCTCCAGACGTTGAGAAAGCACCCGATCGATTGCATCCATAATAGCTCGATCGCGATGTCGATCTAGAAAATCTAGTTCCATTTTTGAAGGAGTAGAGGGAGGTAAAATCTCTGTTGGATTTAATATTTGTTCCTGTAGAAACTGAGCAATGGTTTTCAATTTATCGAGTAGGTCGTCTGAAGAATTATATATAGTTCCCCTTTGAAAAAGGCGATCGCGCATTTGGTGAAGTTGAGATTCAGAAGGTTCTGGACATTTCCCCCTTGCACCCTTTTCTCGCCTGTCGCGCCGATATACCCCATGAAATACTTCTACCACATCGCGTTCTTGAGGTGAAAGAGTGTTAAATTGATAACGCTTAATCTCATTTAGTTTTCCCCAAGGAGTAGTTAAAGATAAACCAAATTCCACCCATAACGTTCGAGTTAGTTCTGGGTGGCGACGGGTGAGTAAATAAGTCCAACTCCAGAGTCCAGCTTTATCAGGATTGAATGTTCTCAGAATGTGCGCCCAGAAATAGGGGTAAGAAGACTGAGAGTTTTCCTGAACTTGCTCAATGCTTTTTGTCTTACCATCATCAGTCAGCACCAGGTGCAACAAGTCTAGGTGGGAAAAACCATAGCGATCGCTAAATTGTTGAGCCAGCTTTTGACAAGCATGAAAAATGACATGAGAAATATAGCAGCGCAAAGAAAGTCCTGCCGTTATTCCCTGAGCGGAATGTTGCCCTAAAAAGTGAGATAGCAAGGTGGTTTGAATTGTTCGCTCATCTTCGCCGGATAATGTCTGAGTTTCAGCGAGGGAAGGGAAGCAGACTTGAAACTGTTGTTGAACAGGTGATAGTATCTCTTCTTGATATCCCTTCTGGGAACTAGACACATCATAGCTGGCTAAATCAATCCTGCGTAGTGTCCAGTAGTTCTTGCTGAGAACCATTTTTTACCTCCCTTGAAAACCTCATTAAAACATAACTGACACTAACTGCGATCAAAACAATAACTACAAACGGTAATGTAAAAATTCCCAACATAATTACACCAAAATAAAGGTCAATAACCGAATCAATACGAACTTTTTCAGGATTTTTTCTGTCAATTAGGATAGTGACTGTATCCCCCTCATTGTAAGGTTTAGGGTAACTATAAACGTTTGGAGTATATGTTTTAATCTCTCCTTCATACTTATATTGTACTACAGGTCTATACATAATACCATTCGTTTCACTTTCGACTTCTAATAATTCTTTAACTTTCCCGTCTATCCTTTTTGCCGAGTCTACCCATGATTTAGTTTTATAGTACCAATAACCCCCGCCAACTGAACAGGATGCTGGAAATATTGAAATTATAAGTGATATCAGAAATATTAGTTTAAAAGTATGTTTCATGCTTAAACCTCTAAAAATATATTTTTGGGTAAAAATAATACTCTGTCTTCACCGCAGTAGTCACTAAGACAGTAAACATTTAAAAACCAAACATTGTTGCATAGTTCTGGTTAATTAATCCAACTGGATATCAAAATTTATCCTCTTCAAGGTTCTATTTGACTATAGTCTCTGATGATTTGAACTTATGCACCTTTGAGAAATAATTTGCACAATTTGCATAATTTGCATAAGTTACCCCTGATATAAATTAGTAGGGAATGAGAAGACCACATCAATTAAGGTAGAACACAATGATCAAAATAGGCGAAATTTTAATCCAAAGACAATTAATTTCCCAAGTTCAATTAAAGGAAGTAATAGAAATTCAGACTTCATCTCGTCGGAAACTAGGAGAACTGTTAATGTTCCAAGGTTGGATTCAACAAAATGACTTAGAAGCAGCTTTAAAGGAACAATATTGGCGACAAAATGGTTATTGGATAATTGATTAAGTATAAAATTCAGGTGAGACACTGAGAATAAATTGTCTCTATTTTTACTACTTTAAATTATTAACAGTATCAGTTTCTGGCCTGCATCCTGATGTGACGGATTCAGGATTGCTGTAGATTTGCTTACCTCTTTTAACTATGAGAACTGTATCAACTCAAAAACTACCTCTGTGGAGGTTAGTGCTAAATTTGCCTACTACCTATTTGCTATTCATCGGAACTGCAATTGGATACCTAAGTTTGATATTCAACCAAGGATTACGAGGTATTGTTCTGTTAGTAGGGAGCATTATTGCCCTACTTATTGCAGCAGCTTGGTTATTCAGAGTGCAACAATTGCATTCTACTTTCAATGCTCAAGCCAGTATTTTAGAGGCTGAATTCTTTCAAACTGAACTGGAAGCGCTAGAACGAAAACTAGCAGATCGATCCTCGCCTGGTTGGGAACAAATTCACAAATGGACTTGGAAAATTCACCATTTTTCTCAACATATTGCCAGCTATGAACCAGAATTAATTCCCGACTTGCTAGAAACTCTCTACACTGTTCTCAACCTTTTTGAACAGAGTGTTATAGCTCGTAATGCCCTAAGCAAAGTTCACAATAAATCCTACATAATACTAGCACAAAATTATTTAAAAGCTAGTGATAAAAGGTTACACAGAACTCATGATCAATTGCAACGACTTCGAGATCAAATTGTACTAGCACAATTGCCAGACACAGAATTAGCTGTGAAAAACAATCTGCCGAAACGGTTGCAGGTTTTAATTAATGATAACAAAAATACCTTGCAACAAAGTCGAACTAATCTATTAGAATAATGAAAGGATATTTGTGATGAAAAATAAAGTCAAGCTTAAGTTTCAATACTGCTTAATGCTGGGATTTTGTCTAGTTATTTTGTCAGGTTGTTTTATGACTAAATTCAATCCTAAAACTTTTGAAGAAGCTCATCAATTGTTGCAGGAAAAAATTCTGCCGAATATTTATGTACAAACAGCTACTCTGCCTGAATCTATAGTAATGAAGTATATCCCTAAAGAAATTAATGAACCATTGCCGGAAGTTGACAGTTTTCCTCTATATGCTGCCCTACCCTCCGATGACCCAGATCGGGTTTATCTGGAAATCTTTAGTTCCTCAGAAAAAGCTAATGCCAAGAAACAGGATGAACGCTGGTTAATTGATGTGGCAAAAGCCTTTAACGACCAGAATTTTTTTACCAGTTATGGTCAGTTAATTCAAGTGGGAATTAGGAATGTTCCGTCGGGAATAGGTCAACGTTTAATTGCCTCTAAAACTGTTCAACCAAATGGATATACCCCCTCCCATGAATTATGGTTAGAGATGCTAAAGCACGAGAAAATAGAGCCAATTATGATTGAACCTGCTCTGCTGCCTAGTAATGCTGGATTTGTAGTTGATAACAGTTTGAAACAGGAAATTTCACCCAATCAAGACTTAACCTTTGACCGGATTCTAGAGGCAATTTTATCTAGCAAAATTAATATTGGCTACACCAATCCTTATACCAGTTCAACTGGACTAAATTTGCTTTATACACTGTTTTGGCGAGCCGCCGGACACGATCGAGATGGGAAATCTTTAACAGTTGCTGACTTGCAATCGCCCTTAGTAAAATCCGTGTTTAATAACTTTCAAAAACAGGTGTTGGTTACTGCTTTAATTACGCCCGATCTGAAGGAAATTTTTCTTCGCGATCCTCAAAAATTACCTATTTTTGCGATTGACTATTTGAGTTATGCTACCCTCAAACAACTGCCTGAATTTGCCAAAACAACCTATGTTCCTTTTGGTATTCCACACAATAGTCCCCTAGCTGGTTTTGAATGGAACACTCCTACACAACAGGAAGCTCTGAAAATTTTTGCTGAATTTGCTACCTCTGAGGCGATGGTAAAATTAGCACCTTCCTCTGAAATTGAAGTTACTCAATATCTACAACGTCAAGATTTACCTTCTATTCCCAATGGTGAGATTTTGAAGCAAGTTCAATCCCATTGGAAGCGCCAAAAAGATAGTGGACGCACGGTTTATTTAATGAACGTAATTGATACTAGCGGTTCGATGGAAGGTGAACCTTTGCAAGCAGTTAAAGCTGGGTTGAAACTAGCAACTCAGGAAATCAATCAGGGCAATTATGTCGGACTAGTTACCTACGATGACCAACCAGTAATTCAAGTTCCTCTTGCACCTTTTGACACCTTACAACATCAACGATTACTTGCTGCAATCGATCATCTCACTGCAGACGGAGGTACCGCAATGTATGATGGTGTGATGGTGGCTTTGTCTGAACTGATGAAACAAAAAGAAGCGACTCCCGATGGGAAATTTTATCTACTGTTACTCACTGATGGCAAAACTAATCGTGGTTTTGAATTTAATCAAATTCAAGAGATTATTGCCCAGAGCGGTGTCCGGGTTTATCCAATTGCCTACGGGGATGTCAATGAGGCTGAATTGAATGCGGTTGCCAAGCTTCGAGAGTCCACAGTTAAAGTAGGTACTTTGGAAAATATGCAAAGCCTGCTCAGAGGTCTTTTCCAGACGAATTTGTAATTCTAATTCTCTGATTAGATTAGTTTTCAGGGATGGTTATTGATGAAGATTATCCTCTAATTTTAATGTTGTTGAATTGTGTTAAAAGAGAAGTTTATGAATCAATTCAATCGTTATTTTCTGAAAGTTTTGATAGTAGGATCGACTGGATTCCTATTAGGTAGCTTGTTTATTGGTCAATTCTTTCCTATTCCTGAATTTGCTGTCTTAGTGGAGCGCAGTTTTTGTTCTTCAGAACAATGGCTAGGAGTTAGTCAAACTTATGCAGAATTGTATCACCAAAACCAATTTAAACAGGTCAATTTAACTCCCGTTATTCTCTTCAGTGATTTGGGAGAAGAAGTATTAGAATCTCCTCTAACACCAGAAGAATTTAATTCGTTAACAACTTTTGGTCGTTCCAATTCTAAACGTTTGAGCCTATTGAAAAAGAACTATCCCAATGCTCAAATTCTGAGGTGTTTACCTTTGGGAACACAATAGTTTTAGGTAGTCTCGGTAGTCCTAAATTGCGATTTTATATCAAATTCGGTAGTACAGGTAGGGGCGATTCGTGAATCGCCCGTACAGGAGGGAAGAGAATGCGCGAAAGATTTGCGCTATGGGTGAAGATGAAACATTTTTTTACACCGAACCCGATCGGATTTGATATTACCGGGAAAATTAAGAATATTTAGAAACAAAACTTAAGGTGTAGGGAAACACCAATTACACTCACCAAAACGTAATGTATTTATCAACATTTCCCCTACACCTTTTCATCAAACTATGCCGAAGGATGAGTCATGTTTTTAGGAATTACAATCTGGTCAAATTCCTCCGCCGACACATAACCTAATTCCAAACAAGCCTGCTTCAAAGTCAACTCTTTTTCATGGGCAAAATGAGCAACTTCTGCAGCCTTATCATACCCAATTTTCGGACTCAAAGCAGTCACCAACATCAAAGATTGTTCCAAATAAAACTCAATTCTCTTCTTATTTGGCTGCAGATCGACTAACAGAAAATCAGTAAAATTATTACAACTATCAGCAATCAAATTAATCGACTGAATCAAATTAAATACCATCATCGGTTTATAAGTATTTAACTCAAAACTCCCCTGAGCACCAGCAAAAGCGATCGCTGCATCATACCCAAATACCTGAGTCGCCACCATAGTCATCGCCTCGCACTGAGTAGGATTAACTTTCCCAGGCATAATTGAAGACCCTGGTTCATTTTCTGGCAAAATCAACTCCCCAAACCCGCACCGAGGTCCGCTTCCCAACCACCGAATATCATTAGCAATTTTCAGCAACGAACAAGCCAAAGTCTTCAACGCACCACTTGCCATCACCATCGCATCATGGGCAGCCAAAGCAGCAAATTTATTCGGCGCAGACACAAAAGGCAACCCCGTCAACTCACTAATATGTTTGGCAGCAAGTTCGGCAAAACCTTTGACAGTATTTAATCCCGTTCCCACTGCAGTGCCACCCAAAGCAAGTTCATACAAATCGGGCAATGTATTAGTAACTCGTTGTAAATCTGCATCCAGTTGCGCTACATATCCCGAAAATTCCTGCCCCAATGTTAGCGGTACTGCATCTTGAAGGTGAGTCCGCCCTATTTTGACAATATCGGAAAAGGCTTCTGATTTTTCCTGGAGCGCATCCCGCATTTTCTTAACTTTCGGCAGCAACTTTTCCTGGAATGCTAATGCTGAGGCAATGTGCATAGCAGTGGGGAAAGTGTCATTGGATGACTGCGACATATTAACGTGGTCGTTGGGATGTATTGGGTTTTTGCTTCCCATCACCCCACCAGCAATTTCGATCGCCCGGTTAGCGATGACTTCGTTAACATTCATATTGCATTGAGTGCCACTTCCTGTCATCCAGACTCGTAGGGGGAAGTTACCATCTAGTTTTCCGGTGATGATTTCTTCTGCTGCTTGAATGATTAATTTTGCTTTGTCTTCCGGAAGTTTACCAAGTTCGTGGTTAGTTTGGGCGACTGCTTTTTTGAGGATGGCGAATGCTTTGATAACTTCTGGTGGGATGTAGTCTTGCCCGATAGAGAAGTAAATTAGCGATCGCTGAGTTTGAGCACCCCAATAACGGTCTGCTGGCACTTCGATTTTTCCCATACTATCGCTTTCGGTTCGCATCTTTGGCTTTGATTTTGATTCTGTCATTGATAATCCTTGTGATATGGTTTATTTCTCTATTTACCTATATCATCAGGATTTATTCTACCGACTTAGTTAAATTTTTAGGTTTCTAGTTTTGAGGCTTAATTCTGCTAGGTGTGCAATTAGGCTGATTTGATATTATACCAAGCTCAATTAAATAATGTGATACCGATTTCATACAATATTACTATATTCACGACACAGGCAACAGGGAAATAAAAAGATAAAAAAAAGAGGAAAAAAGGGCTGGCAATGACAAATTTTTCACCAAAGGGATTTAATTATTAAAACTTTTTTTTAATAGGGCTTGACATTATTATTTAACCGACATTCCGCACTTCAAAGCGTAGTATAAAAGTCAAGTAGTCAGTAGTCATTAGTCAGTAGTCAGTAGGGAATGATGGTTGCTAATTCTCTGGCTAGAGCCAGTATTTATGCTGAATTTATT
>JBARXI010000709.1:0-14533 GCA_049647275.1 Microcoleaceae cyanobacterium | reverse complement strand
ATGGCTGATGATTTGGCTGTCGTCTCAGTTAAATCCAGATGATTTACAGAGTATAAATACTTAGCAACCCACATATGTTTGTGCTACTTTTTATGTGACAAATTGACTGACCGAATGTGAGTTATAAGTATTCAACCGGACATGGTGTTATATCATTTGCGAATAATTAGTGCTCAAAAAACTTTCTCCTCCTCCTCCTCCTGTTCCTTCTTCTTTCTTCTCTCCTGATGATATAAATTGAAGGGTGGAATATGACTTATGCCAAAACGGATTTCTATAGCGACGGTGGACTCAAATCGGGGTTTAATCGTAACTAATCTACCGGACATTATATATATAAGTTATAGCATTTCAATTGAAATGGTATTAGAACTAAGTTAGTTAAAACTGATTTGACTAAAAAAATTTATCGGAAATAGCGATCGCTTGACTTGCTGGATTTGTTAAAATAGAAGAGAAAAATTTTTTTCTGCTCATGATGTGATGTGAAGTTTCTCAAATCTTAATTTATAGTATTAACAGGAGTAAAATATGGGTTTAATTAGTGGTCTACTCGGAAATGCTTCCGAACTTAATATTGATTCCAAAAAACTAGATAAGCTATTCAGCGATATTTTAGTAGATGGAGAACAAATTGAAAAAGCTTACCAGATTATCCGCGATTTATTTATTTTTACTAATAAGCGTTTAATTTTGGTTGATAAACAAGGTATGACTGGGCATAAAATTGAGTTTCTTTCTATTCCTTATTCAAAAATTACCAAATTTTCTAAAGAAAGTGCGGGGCATTTTGATTTAGATGCAGAGTTAAAAATTTGGGTTGGTAGTGAGTCAGAACCAATTGCTCATGAATTTAATCGCTCGGTGAATATTAACGAAGTATATGCTGTACTGAGTAAGTATGTTTTGAAATAAATTATGATTCAAGTTAAATAATTGAGTTTAGACAAGAGTAGTTCACGAGTGGAGTTACTCTTTTTTTTGTCTTTTCCTAATTTATAAAACAACTGATTTTCATACCATTTCTTCATAGTCTGCTAAATAATTCAGAAAATGGAATGAACTAGGCTAGACAAAAATTCCTATTGCTACATACGCAATAAAAGCAGCAACTCCCAGAAAATCAAACTCACTAAGCAAAAACTCCTATTGCTACATACGCAATAAAAGCAGCAACTCCCTAAAAATCAAAGCAACTAGGCAAAAACTCCTATTGCTACATACGCAATAAAAGCAGCAACTCCCTAAAAATCAAACCAACTAAGCAAAAACTCCTATTGCTAGACCTAAATGTCTTCCTCTGCTAAAGTCTGTAGCAAATCCCTAGTTGAGTTATTAGAGTTAAAGTTAATTTAAACTCCAATCTCCAACCAACCGGGGGTAACTAAGACAAAAAAGAAATTCTTCAAAACTGGCGATCGCTCTACCAACGATGGCCACAACTATTGCAGTAAAAGTGAATGTGGCCACGAGCAGTATTTCTACTGCCACATTTGGGACATTCAAGAATAGTCTCTTTATCATCCTCATTTGATTCGTTTGAATCAATCCGGAAAATCCGTATCTGTGCGGACTCTTTGATATCCTTGACTTTCTGCCCATCGCTCCAAGTTGTACAACCGAATCTGCACATTTTTAAGAACGTACTCATACTGTTTAAGTATTTTGTCAACCTCTTCCAAGTCTTTGCTAAACTTTGCTTTGACATCTTCTTTAATAACCTGTCTAGCATGGTTTAAATCGTAAGTATTTTTGTTGATTCTTGCCTCAAGTTTTCCAATATAAAAAAAGACTCCAGCTACTGCGCCAGCTACACTAATCAACTCAACAACTAAACTTATATTCAAATCTTTCATATTTTAAATTGTTTGAAGATTGAAGCTTTAGGATGAAAACGTAACAAGCAAAAGATAGAATGAAGGAATCTTTAACAATAGACTCCTATTAATTTCTTGTGACTGACTTATCTGAAAATAATTCCTGGGTAGAAATATTTAATCAAAACCTGACCTTGCCCGATATAAATTCTCCACCATCAAAAGAGAATAGAATTGCACCAGTAGAATTTGCACCACCATTTGATAGTCCTTATCTTAGAGTCTTCTGTACTTCGTCGATGGCAAGAGATACCTGGGTTTTGGCAGGTTGGATGACCATTTATATCGGCAATCTGCAAAACTTTGTGCCTGTTAGGTTTTTTAGTAAAAAGATTTTTCTAGATGAATGGCAATTGGTAGAATGGGCTAATATTGGAGAACAAACAACACAGTTAAAGTATGACTTTCAGCCCCCTTATTGGTTTAAAAGCATGAGTATCACAGTAGAACAGTATCAACCTGTTACCTAATTATTTGCTGCAAAGTTTCACCGTTGAGCAAACCATCAATGTTATCATTTACTTCCTCTAAATACCCATCCATATCATCAATAACTGTTTCTACTAAATCGCAGAAATCAAGAGCATTAATCTCACCAGTCAAAAACTTTTTAGTCGCCTTTTCTACCACTAAATGAGCGTCAAACATTTGATTCATTAAATCTTGGTCGTGAACGGGTATTTGCAAGTAAAAACAACTACCTACTTCCTGCCTGGTAAAAGGGTCGATAATTCGCATTATTTGAAACTTTAGAATGTAGGAGCTTGTGGTAGATAAGTGCCAATTTCTTTAGTGACTTGAGTACCAACAGGATAAAATTCTTCTGGGAGAAAAGTATGAGTCATTAATTTTCTAGTATTGAACAAGCCTGTCGTACCATCAGCAGAAGCAGCCATCTTATCTCTCAAGCTAGCCTTAACATCCTCCTCATCCACCGCATCGATCGTGGTTTCAGCAACTCCTGTCGTAGCATCTCTAGTTCCTGCTGAAGTAGTCCGACCAAAAGGCAAGCTGCCTGACCTGGTTGGAAATCTTTTGGTACCTCTACCAGTAAAAGCAGAAGTTCCATTTGTTGCAGTAGCGCCATTCGGCATAAAAGTAGGAATAAAAATCGCTGGTGCAAAAGCATATCCAGCTTCCAAAGTGCCCGATACATTGGCCAAGACTGTTTCCAGCCCCAGGTCAGCATAATTAATAGCAGAAAGCAAATTCAATAAGTCAAGCGCACCGAGAGTAGGAGAAACCATCAATCTACTTGCTTCTAGAGTAGCTCTTTCAGAATAGCCAAAAGGAATCACACCACCTCCCCTTCTCTCCAACTTTTCAGCGGGGAGTTTTCTTGCCACAGTATGTGTTCTGTTGCCCTTCAAATATTCTGAAAGAATATCAACCTCAGCAGCGGTCAGAGTTTTCTTGTTTAAATAATTTCTTCTTTTGCGAGCCATGCTTTAATTCCTTCCAAGTGGACCAACATCTTCAATGTAGCGTCAAAATCAAAAAGTTTAGTTTGGCTCAAAACCCATAGACTTTTGAGGTGCAGTTTGATCAAAGTCAGCGTTAGTTAAATGAAGTTAATCTAAGTTAGGTAAACCATTAATATTTATATGTTGATTTAGTAAAAATTACTAAAACTAAATAATTCAGGCTAATCTATATCTCCATCATTCAAGCCTTGATTCTCGTTTAACTGAATACCTCCAGTATTAACTAAATTAATATCTCCTTTGAGGAGGGGGAGGTTTACAGAAGCATAGTCAAACCAAACCGTACCCACAGGTCGGTATCTTTTCGCCTTAATCGTCTGACCTAGCACTTCTATGCTTTGGGGAATTGTAGGATAAGCTTCAGATGGTGCTCCGTTCTTCCCACCATTAAAATATTTAAGTTTGAAATCAACGTCAACAACTCTACATAAGCGCTGATAAAGCTCAATAGCATCACTTTCAGAGAAGACAGTTTGCCAAGATTCAATACCATTCAACTTATCTTTATAGCTAGCCGACTCTCTCCCTTTGCGATAGTGAAAAGGACTCGGCCCTCCAAACTCCTGCCAAATCCTGGCAGCATAAGTTCTCAAATCAGTCCAGGTCAATCTAGGTAAAGGTGATTCAGGATGATCTGATTTGGTCACAATCCTAAAACTGACTCGACCTCTGATTGGTTCATAACCAGGCTCAACATCTTCTAATTTTTCCTCAAAGTAAATCTTAACGGTAGGCTGACCTTTGACCTTGGGATAGCTAACGAAACTTCTGCCAACCTCGCCCGCCCTGACCGATTTTTCTTCGTAATTAACAATTTGCTGAATAATCTCAGCATCGCTACCAGCAAAAAGTCTCGATCTTAATGGAGAGTTCTTTGCGGGGAAATACTCAATCACCCGATAATCTAATTCCTGCTTAGGATGAAATTTTTCAATATACTGTGGGCGTGACTCCACATCAACCCGCCAACCAGGAGTAGTCGTGCCGTCTGAATTGATGCGGTCGCGAATCGGATAATTAGTCTTAAGGGCGGGAGCTGTGCTGCGACTATTAACCAAGTTCGGCCACCCTTCCTGCCAACCTTTGAACCAAACCTCAAACTCAACCAAACTACTGCCACGGCTCACAATCTTCTCAATAGCAGCCACCAATGACAACTGAGATATCAAGCTTTCCTCACTACCTGCCAAAGTAATTTCCATCCCCTCCCGCAATTGCACTTTTAGTACGTCGTGAGTTTCAGCATTAATTAACTCTTCTGCGGTAATCTTTTTACTTTTCCCGTGTTTGCTAGCAGGCAAAACATTAGGCGACATATCTCGCTCGATCGCTTCAAATACTTTACCGAATATACGACCTGTTTTCTTTGGAGATGCCATAATCAACCCTTCTTACTCAACAAATAAATCAACCAATGACGAATATCTTTTTCACCTTTCTTGAAAACATCAATAGTAAACTCGTGTACGCTGTTTTGCAGGAAGTCGTCAACCAACTCATCCTCAGTCTCCTTGAATTCTGGTAGTTCATCACTCCCCTCCTTGAATCCTTGCGGTTTTTTCTTACTCTCTAATAAATTGAATTCTAGTGTTTCTTTCGTGCGCTTGCGTCTAGTGGGAATGCCTAACCCGTCTAGAATAGCAGTGACTCTAAACCATAGTTTGCCAAGAGTTAGATACATCCTGCCTGACATTCTAGCTAACCTTATCTGCAATATAGACTGCCGACGTTGCTCAATCTTATTGTCTATCAGAAAACTCATCATTGCCTGAAGTGCTGCCTGTTGACTAGGATAGCTAAACGCTGGTTTTTCTTCATCTTCTGGAAAATCAGCAGGTGTGGGCAACTCAACCCGAAACGGACTAAAGCCAGCTTGATTGATGACTGACACCATTCGCGAGTATATCCCCATATAATCCTCGGCATACTCACCGCCTTCACTCCCAGGTATCATCAGCTCGTTGGGAACGTAGAATTTCTCTTTAATCAAGCGTTCGACTCCCAACGCTTGCTCTATACGTTTGATACTATTGCAGCATTGTTTATCCATGTCTATCCTTTCCGGTGGCTTATTTGGATTTTCTGACTTTTTCTTTTTGACTATTTCTCCTTCCTCATTGTACAAAGTCAAATTCGTTTTTACTATGTATCTTCTGTCACTAAAGAAATTAATGTCAAAACCAGGAATAGAGTAAAACCCAATAGAATTAGTAATTTTATTGTTGATAAAATCCGGATATTTTTCCTTATATTTCCTTAAGAAGCTGTCAAATGTTCCATAATAGCCGAAAAAACGAGTAATAATATTAGAGTAAAGCAAGTCGAAAGTACTTAAAAATACTACACCACCATTCCGGCGATAAGATTCAATGAAAAATACTCCGTCGCGTTCTGGATACCAAGGGTTGCCATCAGGTCCGGTAGTCTCATTATAAGGAAAGTTGGAACTCCAACTGCTTTCATAAGTGCCTTCTGAATTAGGAGTTTCTCCTTCTGGCGCTGGAAATACTGTTGAAACTTGCTTGTACTCAAAGCTCAAACTAAAACCAGTAGAAGACAATCGCTGTTCAACTCCTTGAGCTGGAGCGTGTTTGATAAACTGAAAAAAATCCTCTCCCTTTGGAACCTCTACTTGTAAAGAAGCCGTTTGAACACTGTACCCTGATGGATACCAACTGCCATCACCAGAAGAAGAAATCTTTCCTGAGAAAACTTTTACTGTGGCGTTTAGAATAGCTAAAACTCTCTCGGAAGGATTCACATCTAAATCAGAATAATCCTCCAGTGTGTCATCTTCATTATAATCTTCCCAGAAGTCGTCAATGGTTTTCTCTTCACCAAACTCTAAAGGTTCTTCTTGCAAAATATCATCATCACAATTAGGGATTTTGCGAATATCTGTAGTAGTATGAACGCCACCAACGAATCCTTTTTCTATCAAGGTACAGCCTTTGCGCTCATATTCAAATTTATACAAACCTCCCAGGTAACTAAGACTCCCGCCCCCATACCCATTCATCTTAACACCAAAGATACCGATATCAGCGCCAAAAGTGCCGTTGTCTACTGGATTGAAAGAAACACCAAAAGGACCAAGTCTGTAATTAAATCCGATGTTGCCGTCGTCTATATTGGGAATGATACTTCTTTTTGCCATCAGAAATTATGTTGATAATTTTCCATTGTTCGGTCGTAACTGACTTCACAGTTATAGCTGCCATGTATGTAGATGTAGCCACCACTTCCTATAGCTTGCTCAAAGCTGATGGCAATGCCACCATCTTCCCCGAAAAAGTATTGGGGAGTATCTGATAGATAGGGAACAAAAATAGGCTGATAGTTAAGCTGCCCCTGGTTCCCCCACAATATCTGCGAGTAAGGTCTGCTAGGAAAAATCCGGGAATTACCATTGTACTTAAAATGCCAAAAATTAACGGCGATAGCATAACCGTTTGTATTGTTGAATTTCCTAGTGTGCTCGGCAATCGTGCTTTGCCTGATATACTCATATTGAGCGTCATCAATCTCAATGATCGGCATTTGCTTTAAACTATTTAAGTCTTTGGCGACAACAAGGGTTTTTAGCTCAAATTCAAACAAGAAATTTTCAGCGTTGATTAATGTATCTTTAATCTTGACGGCTTCATCCCTGAAGTTGACAATATCATATTTTACCTCCACATTTACAGCTTCAAACTCCCGGAAAAAATTACCCCCCACTTTCTTCATCGCACAACCTCTAGCCAGGTTTCCTCGTCTGTTAGCAGGTCTCGCATCCGATCGCCAAAAGCGTTAAAGAATGTCTCAGAAAACTTCCACAAATACTTATAATCTGGATTGTTCTTCTTGTTGCTTTCCCAATACTCCTCCACCTTTTCGCTAATAATAAACGGTGAGTCACCACCATCAGCCCACTCCGGTTTATCCAAAACGTTAGCAGCAATTTGTCGCACCCCAACAAAACTAATCATTGTCATTATTTGTGTAATCACACTCCTGGCACTAAAACAAATATCCTCTAAAGCGTTAATCATATCATTTTCGATAGAAGGGTCTATCAAAGTAGCCACAGCACAGGTGGTGGAATTAATCCGCACGCGAGCCGAGCCTAACTCACGATTAACCACAACAGTAGCAGCAGAACGACCAAAAGCTGAACCAAGACTCCCAAAAGCATCAGAGTAAAAATCATCAAGTCGTGATTGTAGTTGTTTGATGAACTTATCTAAGTTGATATTCCAATCAAAGTTGAGTGCTTGCTCAGTGTACTGAAAAGTTCCTTCAAAAAATCGGGCACGGCTTAAACCTGCTGTAACCGCAACGCCAGTCACGAATTTTCCCAAGCTAGTAGCAGCAACAGCACCCACAACTTTAGTGCCAGCCAAGACCGCTACACCAATACTGCCAGCAGCTGCAGCCAACCCTGCTGCCTTGGCAACAAAGGGAGCATCTTTTACCCAATCCTTGAAAAATCCCCAATCTCTCTTAACTACCTTGTCAATTAATACCTTGCCACCTTCAACAATATTTTCTGGCGTGACATCTTTAAAATATCGTACCTGTTCGCGAGCAAAATTACTAATCTCCTTACCCTTCTGTTTCAGCCAGCTTGTCTGTGGTGAAGTTTTTCGCTCGAAAGCTACCCACAATTTATTTAAGTCTACACCTGTTTTTACTTCCATAATTACTTACTCTTGTTATTAAAAGGTTGCCCATCATTATTGATTTTCTCTACTTTTCTATCATACTCAACAGCCGTTTTTTTCTTCTGTTGAGTCTGTTTGTCAAAGCCATCTACCCATTGCGCAGCAAATTCTTCGATCGATATAGATTGATTGAACTTTCTTTGCAAATAAAATTCTGCGATCAACTCTGCTTTTCTATTTTGAATTATCTGGATAATAGTCTTTCTTAAATCTTTTCTATTGGGAATTCTGTTGTTGGCTTGCTTATCTGAAATTGAGGGACTGCGGTCTTTTTCTAGGTTTGGTTGTTGGTTTCTCCCTTGTCTCCGACGTTTTTTCTTAGCCATTGTTTAATACCTCCTCAAATTCTTTCACCGTCTCCGGTGTGAGTCGGCCATATCTACTCTGAAACTTAAATTTGTCTCCTTGAATAACAGCAGGTACGTTCACCCACCTAGAATATTTAGCACCAAAGTCTGCATATATCCTAGGGATTTTTTCTTTGATTCTTAATTCATACCAATATAAAGCTATTGGCAATATCCATATATTTTCAGACATCCCATAAAGGTCGTCCACGGCCCGCCTCCAAGCTGCCCAAAGCATCGCAACCGTGCTCTCATCCTTTATGATCTTTCGCCAATTAGAACAGGAATAAAATCCTCTTTCAGATTCATCGTAGGCAATAAAACTATCTATCCGAGCTGAGGCTCCAATGGCTTCATCGTGCTTTTTGAATCCCATCAAAGGAAAGCCACAGGATAGATAAATCTTGTCAAAGTCCTGATGTATTAAGTCCTCAACTGTTTCCTTTAGCTCTATATCCCACGCCGGGCAACCTTTTATACCGTGGTTGTAATCTGCTTTGATGTAACTAGCGTAATGGTCGCCAACAACTGCTATCTTCATCTTAATTAATATCCTAAAATGGTAAATTTATTATTTGCTTGCTCGTAACTGATTACCGCTGACTTCCAGCCTACGTTTTGAACCTTGACTGAGAAAAAACCAGCCCAAGACAAAAAATTGGGTTTGAGTTTAATTTCACCGGGAGCAGTCGAGAGTTGCGCCACCCAATTACCTTTTTTCACCCATCCCAGCAAGTCCTCAGGGAAATATCCTAAAAAGTCGTTTGACCATCCAGCAAAAAACTGCAAAGCCAATTTTGCCACCTTGACAGGATTAAGCAAATAACATTGGATATAGGGAGCTGAGGTTGTATCAACAGTAGTAAAAGTAGGGTCTATCTCTACGGTGAAATCATACCCGTCAGTCGAACTGGTACTTAAGTCGAAGCTTTTAAAAGAAAACACTTTGTGTCCGTTAATACCGAGGTCCGAATCTAATCGATCACGCAACCAAGTCTCTCCCTGCCCACTGTAAAAACTAGCAGGAAACTCAAAATTAGCTCCCGTCGGTATTTCTAGACCAATTTGTAAAGGTGCTGGCATTTCTTCAGTTCCTTCTGTAATAGGTGGTTTGCCTAATTCGTAGATTAGGTGTAATTGAAATTCTATAGCACCAAGTTTATTCTCAATGTTTGCTAGCTTATCAGGAATGAGGGTGTCATCCCATTTTTTCAAATTTAGAGGTACTTCACCCATATTAAAAGTTAGTTAAGGACAACGTAAAACATCAATCACTTAATCCTATTGCTTTTTTCATTTTACTGCCTGCTCTTGAGTATAATTATACTGTACTGTCATTTTGAGTTAAAAACTTTTTATCAGATGTTATTTAATAGTACGGATGAATTTAGTGAATATACTACACTAGAAGAAAGAACTTTTGCTTTGCTCCTCAAGACAGACGAAATAGAGAGCAATCAATCTACCAACCCCAACGGATTAGACTACTTAACTAATTTCTCTATTAATTATGAAACACCTAAAAGAGCAACTGGAACAATTACCATTCCCATTGATTTCAGAGAAGTTTCAAACGCTGACAGGAGTGAGATTAGAATAATTGATGTTTATGAATATGCCTATTCTGAAGTCGGAGGAGGCGACCAACTTTGCACTAATATTAGTGCTGCTCTATATCAAGCTATTTCTGCTCAATACAGGGCAGAGAAAACTTTAGAGTTTAATTCTGCTCAAGTAGAGTATTTAACTAGAGAACTGGAGGACATAGAAGTAGGAACTTTGGGAGCCAATTGCTTGGTTAGCTTTGATTTTGAATTACCAGTTATAATTACCGGGGGTGAAGCAAGAGCGGCTGTTTATTTGCAAGGGAATTATAGTAATTTATTTAGTTAGGTTTTATGTTGTTGATTAGATGCCGATTATTTACAGAGGAGTTATGGTCAGTTGTTTAGTTAGATTTTCTGTTATTTATAAAGTTTAATGTAATAATAAATAGACGTTAAAACAAAGTATTGGCAATTTAGTCAAGCGCGTTATCAAAAATGAAGATATACGGAAAATTTGGGGGAAGTCGTCATGTATTTCGATAGCAAGTTTTTTTTCTGAATAGATGATAAAGTTAGAAAATTAGTTAGAAAATTTATTGATAGTAATTAAAAAGAAGAAATGCCTTTTTCAATACAAATAGAAGGATGGGAGGATATGGTTGATGCAGTCAAAAGCTTGAAAAATTTGAGCGCACCTACTCCTACTCCATCTCCAACCCCAGAGCCAACAACAACTCCAGAGCCAACACCAACCCCAGAGCCAGAGCCGATAAAAGAAACTGTAGAGATAGAGTTTACAACTGATAAAACTGATGAATATTATGGAATAGTTTCAACTTCAGACAATTATACACTGCCAGAAGAACAGAGAGTATTTAGTAATTCTGGGTGGAGTGTTGATGAAGAAGGTCTCTATTTAAGTCCTTCCAATACTAGCGATAGGTTATTGCTTTTATCTCATCAATTACTGAGTGAAAAGTTAATAAAGGTAGAATACGATTTATTTATTCCTGGTAATGATTTTGTTGCGAGTTTGTTTACAGAGGCTCCAACGCAAAACACCAGTTACTTTATCTACTCAATCTTTGCTCGGCGAAGCGATGTGAGAAATTATGTTTCTGGCTCCAGCCAAAGCTATCTGATAAACCTTCCTTCCATGAATTTTAGTTTGTATGGCCGAATAAAAATTGAGCTAAATTTAGAGGATGAAAAACTTTACTTTTTTGGAGCTGATTCAGATTACTCTGTATTGACTTTTTTAACAAGTGTGCCACTTCCTAATGTTCACACAGGATTTTATATACCTGGTTTTTCTGGAGTAAGTGTCAATGCTAGTAATAGGTTGAAGAGAGTGATTATAGAAAGATATGTGTAGTAAAATATATCACGAACGCTACTTGTGATTAAGCTTATATCTATTTAATCCCCTGCATCCAATGAATTTAACTTAAGCTATAAATAAATTATTTCAATGTTTAAATCAAAAGGAATTTTTACTTGGAGGCAATGTAACGTCTTTCTAACCGATAGTGCCTGCATAGAAGATGGATTTGCTCGCTTCAATGAAGGGTCGAGTAATGAAATGCTTGTGTGCGAGTGTAAAACTCCTAAGCTAGCAGAGAAAATATCCTATAATTTAAACAAAGAATTAACAAAATGGGATAGCTTTAATTCTTTAATAAAGGATTAATTTTCCTGACATCAAACATACACTTAACAGAAATAGACGTGGCTGAATTAACAAGTTATTTGACATTGGTCAACACTGGAAATAAGGATAAATATGGTTGCTACATTCTCAATTTATCCTATTACAAACATAGAATTTTTACCGACAAAATCCAATGTTGTTCTGGAGCGCCCGGTAGGCAGTTTTTTCGGACAGGGAATGAATCTTGGGCTGGCTCGTTAGAACCATTGCCAGAGGGGAAATGGTATGTTAACGATATTGAGTGGGCTGATAGTAAAGATAATTATAGTGGTAACGTTTGGCAATCTAGCATCGGGCCAGTGACAGTCCCTTTAGATTACTTGGGCCCTAATAGCACCCGTCGCAGCGCCATAGAAATACATATAGATTGGAACTGGCAATGGTCACCGGGTACTGCTGGCTGTATTGGCGTCTACTCAATTCCTGATTTTGAGTTGTTTGTCAGTTGGCTCAGGGAGACCAATCCACGAGACCTATATGTTGATTGGAATCTCGGTATCTCTCCTGCTCCGGCGTAACTTTTGCATCGAGAAAGTTGCGATCGCGATTTTCTCCGGTGAGTTTCTACTAATTCAATCCACCAACTTCCTCAAAGCTCCCGCTGCTAGTTGTGTGTAGCGGACGGTGTTGGTAATCGATTTATGCCCTAGCAACTGTTGGACTAGCCTTAAGTCGTGGCCTTTATTTATTAAATGGTATCCACAACTGTGACGTAATTGATGGGGATGCAAAGGAAATGAAAGATTCGCTTTTGCTCCTAAATTTCTGATTAAGTAATACAACCCGTCATACCCTAGAGGTTTTAGTCCTTGACCCAACCAGACAAATCCAGAATCGCGATCGCAACTTTTTTTCTGATAGGTAAGTAAAGCTTTTAGCTCGTCCCTCCACAGTGGGGCCGAACCGCTAACGGAACCTTTGCACCGACGGACAAAAATTTCCTGAGCTGTGAAATTAATGTCTTGCCATTGCATATCCAAGGCTTCGCTAGCTCTAAGGCCATGACGGTACATTACTAAGATTAAGGCCAAGTTCCTAGCAGGTTTACTACTAGATTTAGCAGCTTCCAGCAGCGCATCTATCTCCGTCTGGTATAAAAAGTCTCTGGTCAAACTACAGAAAAAATTTTTTAATTACTTTTTATATAGTACCATTTTGCAGGGTTTCGAGGCGTTTTTCAGGTACTTTACTAAAGAAAATAAATATTTTCTGGGTTCTACCTTGTATATGGGGGTAAGCGGTGAAGGTTCCTTTAGTTGACTGGTTGAAGTGACTTCCAGCACTTTGGAAGTCAAAACCAGTCTGGAGATGCTTTTCAGTCAGGTTGGGAAGGTTAGTTTCAAGGTGAAAAAATTTCCCAAAATGGCTCAAAACTGACCTTGTTTTTGATGAACTACCTGCTAGTTCCTCCTTAATATACCAAAAAATTTCTATGAGCTGTGAAAGTTACCATTAATCTTCCATGAGCTGTGAAAATTACCATTAATCTTCCATGAGCTGTGAAAATTACCATTAATTTTCTATGAGCTGTGAAAATTACTATTAATTTTCTATGAGCTGTGAAAACTACTTAAACAACATCATGCCAAAGTAGCGATCGCAATTTTTATCACCAGAGAATAAATATCTCGGTTTGGGAGCGAAGATAGATGAAGGTTGAGAATAGGGTATTTGACTATCCAAAACAGGAGCCATTCTCCTCGGAGGTTTGTAGCCGTGGGCTAGGAATACATCTTCGCTAAAAGGCAGGGACAAATATCCCAGAACTCTTGTTGTTCTCAAAATATTACTTCCTGCTTCCCCTTCAAATAACTTTCTATTTCCTCTGCTGGAACTTTGAGGTTAATCATTTGTCGGACGGCTTCGATTTTGTGCGACGGGACAGAAATTTTGGCGGTAGTCCATTTATATTTATTCACACACCAATAATAATTAGTGGTTCCCATGCGGTTATTATATCGGGTATCTACCCAGCCAGAAGAGGGGGTCTTGTTTGCCGACCCCCTTGGTCTTCCTGGCTTTTTAGCAGGTAAAGAGGTATTTGAGCGATCGCCGTAGTCTCGATGATTCGTGGAGGATTTATTGCAGTTGTAACTCGTGGAGGATTTATTGTCTAATATAGTTGAGCCGTGACTTTTGAATATTTCCTCCACAAGCTCATCAGGTAATATTTCCTCCACAAACCGACTGTCAATTTTGCCTCCTACTTGTCTATATCTTTCTATCAAAGATTTAATTCTGGCCACTATATTGTCGGGGGTGGTGGGGGGAGAATCAGCCGTTGAGGTTTTGGGCTTTATGCAGAAGTCCACCTCCGAGGACTTAAGATATGTGACTCCCGACCCTTCGTGGAAAACTTTAAGCTCCCGTTTCTCTAGATCGACTTCCAGCACTTCCAACACTTCTCCCTTTAATGGGTGCTTGGCGCTAACAACTTGTATCCACTCACCCGTTTTAATTGTTGCGATGTTCATCCAGCAATCCTCTCTGCTCCAGCATCAAAGTTTGAATGGTAGTCAAGCTGGCTGTATAGGGAATGTTTCGTGTTTCTCCTTCAAGAGTTTTTTCTGTTGCTTCCCAAGCCAAGCAAATTTCTTTTTTTATGTAATCGCTGATAATTTGTTTTCCGGCCTCTCTCCATTCCTTACTTGGGTCTTTCTGAGATGGTTGTAATATTCCTAAAGTTGCTATCTCTACGTTCAACGAAAAAGTGTCGAGCAAACAAAGGCTGACCTTGACACTCTCGCCGTTAAATCAAAGATTATAACGGGAGATTCTTGTTTCAGACTCTTAACTAGGTAACAAATCAAGTAAACTGAGTTGCACCCCCGCCAGACCGTCTCCACAAGCTTTCTTGCTCC
>JBARXI010000708.1:0-10656 GCA_049647275.1 Microcoleaceae cyanobacterium | reverse complement strand
TAAATACTGCTCTGATCGGTTTATTATTACTTACCTGCGCTGGTTTCTGGGTATTGCTGACTATCTCCGATGACTCCGTGGAAAATTTTACCCCAATTCATTTATTGGTATTGCTTTACTGGGGTATTGCCACAGTCGCAATGGCTTTATCACCAGAAAAAATGGCAGCTTTTAGTGGGTGGGTGAAATTAACACTCTATTTATTATTATTTGCCCTTGGCGCTAGAGTCTTACGATCGCCTAAACTTCGGTCTTGGTTAATCAGTACATATCTATTGGTTTCTTTAGTTGTCAGTTTCTACGGTATCCGCCAATGGATAGACCAAGTTGAGCCTCTGGCTACCTGGAATGACCCCACTTCTACCCAGGCTAATGTTACCCGGGTGTACAGTTATTTAGGAAATCCCAATTTATTAGGTGGATATTTACTGCCAGCTATTGCTTTGAGTTTTGTCGCGATTTTTGCTTGGCGTAGTTGGGCACAAAAATCTTTAGCTGTGACAATGTTAGTAGTGCATTGTGCTTGTTTGCGTTACACCGGTAGTAGAGGTAGTTGGATCGGGTTTATTGCTCTGGTTTTTGCCATGTTAATTTTGATGTGGTATTGGTGGAGCGTTTATATGCCTAAGTTTTGGCAAACTTGGTCTCTGCCTATTGCAGTGGGAAGTTTGGCTGGGTTATTGATTTTAGCGGTGGTGGTCTTGGAGCCATTGCGCGACCGGGTTTCTAGTATTTTTGCAGGTCGTCAAGATAGTAGTAATAATTTCCGGATGAATGTCTGGATGTCTGTGTTTGATATGATTCGCGATCGCCCAGTTTTAGGAATTGGCCCTGGTAATAGTGTATTTAACAAAATATATCCCCTATATCAGCGACCGCGTTACAGTGCTTTGAGTGCTTATTCTGTGCCTTTAGAAATAATTGTTGAAACTGGTTTTATTGGTTTTGCTGCTTTTTTGTGGTTAATATTGGTAATTTTTAACCAAGGCATTTTGCAGTTGAGACGTTTGCGAGATGTTAATAATTATCAGGGATATTGGTTAATTGGAACTATGGCTGCCATGGTAGGTATGATGGCTCATGGTGTAGTAGATACTGTTTGGTATCGTCCCCAAGTTAATACTTTGTGGTGGTTAATGGTGGCTATTATTGCTAGTTATTATAGTAGATTATTTCTAAGTCAATCAGAAGAAACTAAACTCTCTTAACCTTCTCTATCACAGGAAAATTATGGTTCAAGAATTAACTGATTTAAGAACAAGTATTTGAGAGGGGCTTTCTGAAAATGCTTGAGCAATTATTGATAAACTCGAAGAAATATAAATCTGGTGATAATTCATCTGAAACTGTTGTCAAAGCGTTGTTAAATATTGATTTTCGGAGAGGTTTAATGAGCAAACAAGCAATTATCAGAAATATTGAATCATTTTTACCTGGAAAGTTCGGGAGTTTGAAATTCCCCATATTTTAACTGGGGGATGAAAAACACCTTTAATATAGAATCCGGGTAATTAGTTATCGTATCCCGCTCGGAGTCAGGAGTCAGGAGTCATAAGAGGGAAAAAGAGAAGAAAGTTTTTTTATTACTAATCATCCGGACATGATATCGGGAGTCAGGAGTCAGGAGTCACAGAGAAACAAAGGATTTGAATAGCATGAATTATATAATTCGTATTCAATAGAACATATGTATTAAGAGGAAGTAATTTTGCGATTACTGTATAACCGGATTTTATATAAGGCGGGAAGGATATCAATGAGATTGCTTGTGTATTTAATTAGGAATCAAGTTGAACAAAAACTCACTTGGGCTGCATACATAAATCTCCTCCTAAAATACGGTAGGAAAGTTTCATGGTTAGTATCTAATCCTGACTCCTGGCTACTAAATTATACGGGGTTGTACATTATTTCATTATCATTCCATAATGTGCAGCCCCTATTTTTGAAGTACTGAAAAGGCAAGAACTTCATGGTCTAGAGTATTTGTACTTATTTGTACTTATTAAATACTAGAAAAATTACTGGCAAAGGTTTCCAGTATTTAGATGGGTTTGCCCTGGGTAGAAAAGCAGGGGAAACCCATCTCATTTTTGAATTGCTTACAGAGCAAGAATTTCATGCTTCAAACTATTTGTGCTGATTAAATACCATAAAGCTGAATGGCAAAGGCTTCCAGAATTTAGATGCGTTTCCCCTGACCCCTACTCCTGATTCGGTGACTCCTTTTTCAACACCACTCAGGTATTAGGTATTAGTTTGACTCAAAAGCAGTATTTGTGAGGTTTTCAGGGTTTAATAGCTAGTAGTGAACTTTTTTATATTAGTTAAGCTTATAATTTATCCTTTTAATGATTTGTAATTTAAACTGAATTTGACAAAAAAAGTTGAACTTGGCTATTTAGGAGATAATTTGGGGGCAAAAATGCTACGTTCGCTCCTCTGTTGGCTAGAAGTTAGTAAAGGCTATAAGTATTGGTATCTAAAGAATACAGCATTATTGCTCCAAAGCTGATTTTGGTGTATATTTGAAGTAAATTATTCGCTCTGCGTAGAAGCTTCATAAAATGAATAACAGTTTTATGAATATCATTGTAGTCTCACTCATAATTACGATCTTAATAATCTAGCGATAAAAAATTTTTCATCAGAGTCGCAATCGTTTGGTCATTTTCATTCCTCTACCATAGATCGAGCTGGTTACTAAATGCTCAACTCCTTAAACTCCCTTTGGCTCGTTGAATATTTTCAATATTAGGAGATTAGTCAAGGACTAGGCGAGCGATGAATAACAGTGCCGAAAGTACAATATAAAGTGCAATATTTTTAGTAGGGGCAGTTACTTTTTTATCGGTAGCTAAATGGGTAAGATAAACTTCTCCCTTCTGCCTTCCACCTTCTGCCCAAAGATTCCAAACACACAAGTTTAATATTGCTTAATAGCCCTTTCCATCATCCGTTTATCATCTCGACGCTTAATAGTTTCTCGCTTATCATAAAGCTTTTTACCCTGTGCCAAAGCAATATCAATCTTGACCCAACCCCGCTTAAAATACATCTTTAAAGGCACTAAAGTTAATCCCTGCTGTTCTACCTTACCAATCAATTTACTAATTTCTTGTTTATGCAGCAAAAGTCGGCGGGTGCGACGAGGTTCGTGATTAAAAAACTCTGCTGCTTTTTGATATGGAGAAATATGAACATTAAGTAACCATGCTTCATTATTACGGACTAAAACATAGCCATCTCGTAAGTTGACTTTACCTTCCCGTATTGATTTTACCTCTGTTCCTTGTAATGCAACACCAGCCTCATAAGTCTCTAAAATATGATAGTTAAACCTAGCCTGACGATTGTCACTAATTATTTTGTATCCTTCGCCATTGTTTTTACTCATAATATATTAATTAAATTATTAATTAAATAGTACTAACTTTAGGATTACCACTTTTGTGACTGAAAATCCTACTACTTTTTATCTTCAAAGCTTCATTTTACTACAGACTTCTTGAGAGTGACAATTATAAACATAGGCGTGAAAAAAAATTTAGAGACGTTCGAGGAAAAGTCTGTACTGGTCTGTCAAGATATTTTTGAGGGGTAGCTAATCCCCAAAAGCATTACTCCAACAATAAAAGTTACAAAAATATATCCATCATTATCAAAGTTGACAGACTACTACAAGGGTTTTAGAAAAGGAATATTTGATTTTTGGATAATATTTAGATGGTAACTATATCACACAAAACTCGAAGTAGTAAATATACTTCTACCTATTCAGGGCGCGGATATTCCTCTGTTCCCTATTCCTAGTTCCGGTGCTCCCTACTCCCAGACAACCTAAATTGATTTATTGTCCTAACTAAAGAACGTACTGCTATATCGGCAATTATTTAGTTTTTCTTCGACCACTCACTTACTTTCATCCCAATATTCCCCGCTCGAGACAGAGCGCGACTTCCCGCAAATTTGTTAAAATATAGTCATAGCTATTGTGTTTATATTTATAGGTAGCAGTTGCTTGAGTTTTGTATTAATTTAATCAACCAAAAACTACAGCTCAAACTAATTATCCGACAAAATAACATTTGTCGGATCAGGATAATTTTGTTTTTGATTGGGATGGGGAAAAATCACATAATTTTATCGGCGCATCCCAAATTTATCAAAACACAAATTATCCATTTTCCTTGTCTAGCTTATATGTCCGATCTTCAATATTACTAATTCGATTATAAGTAAGTAGGTTGCCCTAAGTAATTGGTAAAATGGAAGCTACTTTTAAATAGCTGAAACTCTTGAAATTAATCCTCTACACTAAATTACCGAATCATCAATAATTAATAGTTAATAATTAAAAAATTCAGGTTTAAAGCCGACCCTTTTAAGGGGATAAAATCAAAAAATCTCCTTAAGTATCAATCCCCTTCTTTTAAGAAGGGGTAATTATTAATTGTTAATTGTTAATTGTTAATTGCTGAAGGTTGCTATCGCAAAGCTGCGCTAACCTAAGCATTTCCTAGGTAATGCTGTGCAAACAGCCATTAACTATCAGCTATTGCTTTTGTCAGAAGTAAAAATCATTAGAGAAATTCAGCAAGAATTAAATCTTCCCATAGGGGAATCAGTTGTTGAAAAGTAGAGGTAACAGAAAGACTCACTTCATTCATTTTTATTGCTGTTAGCTCCCTATGACCTAGGAATATCTGACCGCTAATTGCTAAATGCTTACGTACTAAGGCTGCGGAGATAGTGATGTTTAATTAAGCCTACCTACTTAGTAAGGATTAGTAAGGACTAAAATCTGGGCTAATTTAATTCCAGAAAAATATAGTCCTTACTGCAAAAATTATCTTGGTATTTCCAAAAGCGATCGCTCTAAAATAATCATATCAGAACTAATCACTGAACTACGAGCCATCATTCTGCCTTGAGAGTTGATGATCTGTAATTTACTAAAATCTAAATCATTTGCTTGTTGAAACATTTGATTAGCTAATTTATCTTGTTCTTCTGGATTTAAGTCATACCATTTATCGCTAAGTTCCACAGTTAATAAACTAGTCGGAAAATCAGCTTGTAAAGACTCAATTACTCCAGCCCCATATTGATTTATAAGATCGCCAATCTGGTTTCTAATCGTGTCAATTAAAAATTGCTCTGGAGTAAGTGTCAGTAGTGGGGGAGTAGTTAATTCCACAACTTCTGGTGCTCCGTACGATGCTAATTCTGGCATTTGTGATAATTCTGAATCTATCACTTCTGGCAATTCTGGCCGATCGAGTACAGGAACATCTGCCATCTCAGTAGCAGGCCGACCAGAGAGGAAAGAAACAAAAACGAGCGCTAAAATCAGGCCAATAGCAGCGATCGCCACAGTCAACAAGCCATTAGATAACTTCTGCCCCAGCGACTCCGGTAATAAAGAACGAACTAACCCCAAAACTTGCTGCCAAAGGCTAGGTTTGGGCACTACTGATTTTTGCTCAGTAGGAGACTTCTGTGGAGGTGGAATCTCCTGTGACACAGAAGCCGTTTCAGACTGATTAGCTTTTGCTGTTTGAGATTCGGGTTGTTCTGAATTTATTGGTTTTGGTTGGTCTTCTGACATTTTTTCTATACCTTTTGTACTAAGCAAATAGACTGATTAAGCGCTAAATTGATAAAAGACAAATGTGTACTATGGACTATAGTGCCTGTTTCTATTTAACTTAATTTTCCCATCAATGATAAGTATCAAACGTCGTCAATTTTTATTTTTAACTGGTCTTATTAGTTTAAGTGTGGCTGATATATTTAATAAATTTCTGAAAATTCCCTCTATTGTCAGTGCTGCTAATGCACAAGAATTAAGGAATACTTCGCCGAGCCAAAATAACCCTATTTTCCGGTTTATTTCAATTGCTGATACTGGCACAGGAGGCGAAAATCAATATGCAGTGGCTGAAGCTATGAGGGATTATTCTTTGCAATATCCTTTTGATTTTGTAATTATGGCTGGAGACAATATTTATGAAAATGGCGAAATAGAAAAAATAGAGGATGTTTTTGAGAAACCCTACAAATATCTACTAGAAAAAGGAATCAAATTTCATGCCTGTTTAGGTAATCACGATATTCGCACTAATAATGGCAACCAAGAAATTCAATATCCGGATTTTAATATGCAAGGTCGCTACTATACATTTGAGTATGAGCCAATACAATTTTTTGCTTTAGATACTAATATTAATGCTGACTGGAAAACTGAGTTAGATTGGCTAGAAACAGAATTAAGAAATAGTGACGCTCCTTGGAAAATTGTATTTGCTCATCATCAGATTTATTCTTCTCGAATGTATGGATTAAATCAAGAGTTTGTTGATATTTTCACTCCACTATTTAAGAAATATGGAGTTCAGTTTTATATTAATGGTCATGAACATGACTATGAACGAACTCGCCCAATTAATGGTACGACTTATTTGACTTGTGGTGCTGGTGGAAAACAGCGTTTTGTTGGTAATTCTGAATGGAATGAATATTCTACGAGTGATTTTAGTTTTGCTGCTTTTGAGGTTTACGAAGACCGGATTATGGTGAGTGGTATTGATGTGAATAATCGTGTGTTTGACCAAGGTATGATTTCAATTTAAACCTCTTCCTTAAGAACGGAGTTTTATCGAATAAAAAATATGAATCAAGGTAAAAAAGCTAATCGTTCTGGCAATGTTTTGGAAAGAACTATTGAGGGGACTTTGCAAGGGTCTGGATCTGTACAGGTCTGCCAAAATTTCCCAAAAATAAAGACGCAGAGAATGGCTATTATCTGATACTAATCCTCAACGATATGCTAGGCAAGTTTATATCGGAACTGGAATTTATGGAAGTGATATTTATGTGGATTTTTATACGGTTGGTTTGGCAGTTATACCAGAGTTAATTATTGAATGTAAATGGCAACAGAGTGGGGGTTCGGTTGATGAAAAGTTGCCTTATTTGAATTTGAATATTCAACATTGTTATCCAGCACCAGCTATTGTTTTAATTGATGGTGGTGGGATGAAGCCAGGGGCAATTGAATGGTTAACTGGTCAGGTCAATTTTAATCCCAATTTACTGGCTGTTCATACTTTATCTAGTTTCATTATTTGGGCTAATAAAAATCTTTGAATATTTTTTAAATATTAAGTAGCTGGGCAAAATTAATTGCATATAGCATTTCTCAAATACCAAGTTCAAAGAGTAACGCTACTCACCTTACCTGCTGACTACTGACTACTGGCTACTGACTATTCTAAATCTGAGTAGCTCAACTACATGAAATTGGTATAAGCATTGAACAGTCAACTATCAGCTATTATTTTTGGAATAGATAAAAGGTGGAGAAATTGAACCAGAATTAAATCTTACTGCAAAAACAGGCTTCCCTCCCTTGACTTTAAAGTCTATATTTAGATTAATTGCTGTTTGTGCAGCATGACCTAGGAAATTGCCCCTACAGACTCCTAAGCACTGCTAAAATCTGACAATTGAAATAGGATTACTATAGGAGTTCTGATTTTAATAATATACAGTATTTTTTCCATGTTCCATGTTCCATGTTCCCTGTTCCCTAAAATCCAAAATTTGTGTACTTCATCTATTTAAAAAATGCCATATCTTCATTTATATTGTTTGGTTGAAGGAAAAGTCAATTGCAGATATAATATTACTTTGTATGTAGATATAGAGGTATGTTTGAGTGAGAAAAAATCCAGTAGCTAAACCTTTTTTAAAATGGGCGGGAGGTAAAAGACAATTATTGCCTGAATTGACAAAATATATACAAAAAAAAGACTTAACTAACCATACCTACTATGAGCCTTTTATTGGTGGAGGGGCGCTTTTCTTTGAACTACAACCAACCAAAGCAGTTATTAATGATAAAAATCCGGAATTAATCAACTGTTATAAGGTAGTCAAAGGTTCATTAGATAACTTAATAGAGGTTTTAAGAAAGCATCAAGAAAAAAATAGTTCAGATTATTATTATCACATGAGAAATTTTGACCGTATGTTTGAATATCAGAGTTTTTCAGCAGTTGAGAAGGCAGCCAGAATTATCTATTTGAATAAAACCTGTTATAATGGTTTATTTAGAGTTAATTCTCAAGGTCAATTTAATGTTCCTTTCGGCAGATATAAAAAAACTAATATTTTAGATGAAGCTGTTTTAAAAGCTGTGAGTATATATTTAAACAAATCTCAAGTCAAGCTATTAAATATGGATTTTGCTGATGCTGTGAAGGAGGCAAAAAAAGGTGATTTTGTCTATTTAGATCCACCTTACGACCCGGTTTCCAATACATCATCTTTTACCGGATATGATGTGAATGGTTTTAACCGGGATGAACAGAAAAGATTGAAGCGAGTTTTTGATGATTTAACAGACAGAGGTTGCCGAGTTATTTTAAGTAATTCTCGGACAGATTTTATTATGGATTTGTATAAAGATTATCAGCAGACAATGAAAATAGTTAAAGCCACAAGAAGTATCAATTCCAAAGCCTTGAAAAGAGGCAAGGTTGATGAAGTTTTAATCCTCAATTATTAAGTATAGGGAAAATAAAAAAAATAAATATGGGTAAAAATGATGTGGCATGGAAAAATCTGTTTGACGAACACAAGATACTGGAAGAGGTGAATAAAAAAGGTTGCTTTAAAATCAAAGCATCTCAAATTAATCAGGAACGAGAAAGCAGACTTTTGAAAAATATTGCTCAAATTTTAATCCGAAATTGTGAAATATAGGAAAAATTTAGTATGAGTAAAAATGATGTTGCATGGAAAAAATTGTTTGATGAACAAAAGATACTGGAGGAGGTGAATAAAAACTGTTTCTTTGAAATAAAAGCATCCGAAATTAATCAGGAACGAGAAAGCAGACTTATGGCAAAGTTTGACCATTTTGTTAACTTGCCAGAAATATTCAGAGAAAATAATCTATCAATTTTACCAATTTCTCGCTCTCAATATATTATTGGTCACTTTAATACACACTTACCAGTAAAATATAACCAGGAAATAGAAGTAACTCCCTGGCAGTTTCCGACAAACATAGAAAGTATAGATTACAGTAATTTATATTCTGAAAATTCTGCATTGCTTTGTGCATTCAATCTGGGCATTATAGATGACTTAGTTAGAGCAGAAGCTAAACTTACTGTATCTGGTAGAATGTCTACTGGCAGTTTTGAATTTAATATTAGAAACTCTCAGGCTAATCAACCATATTTAATCAATGTCAAAAATTCTCAGTGTGAAATAGATGCAGGATTTGAAACTGATAATTGTTTAATTTTAATGGAAGCAAAAAATTACGAAGTTGAGGATTTTTTAATTAGGCAACTCTATTATCCATACAGATTATGGTCAGAAAAAGTTAATAAAAAAGTTGTACCAGTATTAATGACTCACTCTAATGACATTTTTAGCTTTTTTGTTTATGAATTTAAAGACAAATTAAACTACAATTCCATCACTTTAGTAGAACAGAGAATTTATAAAATTGCAGTAGAGGAAATAGAGAGATATGAAGTTGACCTTATATTTAAGAATATACAGATAATTCCCGAACCAGAAAAGATTCCCTTGGAACAAGCAGATAAATTTGAAAGATTAGTAGACTTAATCTCACTGCTGTTGGAAAATGATTTAACTAAAGACGAGATTACAGAAAATTATCAGTTTGATAGTAGACAGACTGATTATTATACAAGTGCCGGAAAATATTTAGGACTGATAGAGAAGTACGGAAAAATATTTACCCTTACTGATGAAGCTAAAAATATTTTCCGCAAAGTAAATAAATTCAAATATCTAGATTTAATCAAAAAAATCTTAGAACATAAAGCATTTTATGAAGCCTTCAGGATAACCTGAGAAAACGGTGAAATTCCATCTATAAAAAAAATCGGTGAAATTATCTTGCCGACTCGCCCAGAAATTACAGATTCAACAATAAAAAGACGTGCTTCTACGGTGAGAGGATGGATAGATTGGATGTGGTCACAAATCGACTAATAAGAAATTAAACTAATATATGTAACGTAGTATTTTTATCCAACAAAACAATGCAAGACTTCTTAGAGAAAGTTTCCCAATATCCACGCTACCTGATTACCATTACCCTAGGAATATTCTTCTTTATATTTGAAAAATTTAAGCCACTCCTGGATAAACCCCTGACTGCGATCGCCCTCATTAGTCTAGTTATCGGTACATTTGTCTTTTTAACTTTAACCCTACAGGCCATGTTAGGTATAAGTCCAACTTAGAAAATCTAAAAGTGTTTAAAATCAAGACATTTGTACATCCCTCCTACCCCTTACCGATAATTTTTCTAGCAGATATAGAGGCAGATATTAGAGATTGAATTATTTCCTATGACTGATATAGGTAAATAAGTGGTCATCCACTAATTAGCACGATAGATTGGAAGATAGAGTCCGTGGTTGACTACTCCCCGGACTTAAGTCACGGAGATTCTAAGTAGATACTACGCAACACGGATTTATCGTTGTTGCTTCGTCTGTTCTTAGCTGACCAAAGATATATTCTGATGTCGGACAATTTCATTGTGCCCCTACACAGTCGGCTTAAGTTTAACCCTAAGCTTTCTGCTTACTTTTCTAG
>JBARXI010000707.1:0-2079 GCA_049647275.1 Microcoleaceae cyanobacterium | reverse complement strand
ATTTTGCTATACTCAGCTCGAGTTCATTTCATTAATAATTTTTGATTAAGAGTTTGCCTAGTCTGTCCAGGTCTACTAAAAATAATTTATAAGTATTCAAGTATAAATTGTCTGACTGCTTATTTCTCCATCTTTACCGAATAATTAAAGTTTAAAGCCTCGACTTGGCTGCTTCACTGGCTGTCTTCCTACAAGGATAAATAAGCAAAAAAATCCTTTTAGTCAATCCTCTATCTTTTAAGGAAAGGTAATTATTAATTGTTAATTATTGAACGCCTAACACCTACCTACTTATATTGTGTTTATGTACAGAAACTCCAAATTAATTTACGCCATTTCTATAATATTAATCGGTTTGAATATATCTAATTGTCAGAGTATTTCCGAGACCAAAGCCGAAACACAAATTGAGACTAAAACTGAAACAAGAAACCGCCAAACAAATACCAAAACATTCCCACTAGGAACTAATCTAAATGGAATTGCAGATTGGTCAACTCAATATCCATTCACAGATTATTTCAAAAACTCCCGTCGTTGGATTACACACGGAGAAAAAGTTTGGAGCACCAAAGAAACAGATAAATTAAACCTAGATGAAAATGGCTGGGTAAAATCATTCAGTGGTAGTAAATTTACCAGTGTAGGTACATTTGTACCAAACGATAATCAAGGTCGTCGCTTTGTTGTACTTTACGATGGTGAAGGTACAATTAAATATATGCAAGGTGCTAAAAAAGATGAAGCTGCCTCCCAACCAGGTCGCGATATTTTTGATGCCGAACCAGATAAGAATTTGCATTTAAGAATCATTGAAACTGACCCCAATAATACTGGAAATTATATCCGTAATATTCGAGTAATTCCTCAAGAATACGAACAAACCGATAAAACTAAAATATTTAATCCAGACTTTCTCAAAAGTCTAGAAGGTTATCAAGTCTTACGATTTATGGATTGGATGAAGACTAATAAATCTGAACAGGAAAACTGGAATCAAAGACCACAAGTCAATGATGTAGATTATTCTAGAAAAGGAGTTCCTGTAGAAGTAATGGTAGAGTTAGCAAATCAAACAGGAATTAATCCTTGGTTTACCCTACCTCATAAAGCCAGCGATGATTATGTCCGCAACTTTGCCAAATATGTCAAGCAAAATCTCAACCCCAATCTCAAAGTTTATATTGAATTATCTAATGAAGTATGGAATTGGCAGTTTTCCCAGACTCGTTATGCTCAACAACAAGGTAAGCAAGAATTTGCAAATTTGGAGATGGAGAAAATTCCATTTCTTAATTATTGGTATGGAAAACGCACCATGGAAATTGCCCAAATTTGGGATGAGGTATTTGGAGCAGAAAAAGAAAGAGTTATTGGTGTATTAGCAACCCAAGCAGCAAATAGTTGGATGGGGAAAAAGTCCCTAGAATATATTGAATCTATTGCCAAGTTTTCCTACCAAGAAGCAGGTATTGACGCGATCGCCATTGCTCCCTATTTTGGGATACCTCTAACGAAAGAGCAAAATGTTAAAGCGATAGAAAATTGGACACAACAAGGTATGGATGTCGCCCTCGACAAGTTGTTCGCCGAAATTACAGAAGGGAGTGTTTTACCAGAAGGATACCCAGGTGGGTCTATTCAGCGTTCCAGGGATGCGATTTCTAAGTATGTCGAATTAGCTGAGTCTGCGGGGCTAGACTTAATTGCTTACGAGGGTGGTCAACATATTGCAGCTCTACAAAACTTTGAGTTGAAGATGAGAGCCAGGCGGTTTTAACCCCTGGGTGAAATATGAGCCACGGGATTTATCCCGTAGTATCCTACACATTTATTTAGGATTGTGCTATGATCTTTACCATGAGTAAATTAACTTTGACACTAAAATTACCTTTTTATCGCCTTAATGCTTGTAAAGCTGACGAATTTGAGCGATTAACTTTGCTTAATACTGAAGTAGCTAATACATTGCTCGGTGTCGATAAATCAGTTCGTCGCAAGTATACAAGCAAGGATTTTCATCATATTGAAATTGGTTCAATATGGATTAATCAAACTATTAGGAATACTTGTGCTCAA
>JBARXI010000706.1:0-1892 GCA_049647275.1 Microcoleaceae cyanobacterium | reverse complement strand
TCAGATGGGTAAACCACAGTTAAAAAGTTAGGTTGTAGGTTGTAGGTTGTAGGTTGTAGGGACTCAACTGCTCCCCCTACAATCTTAGGCTGACCTTGTGGTCTACTCTGGTGAACAGCGCTGTAATACAGCAAGCCGTGCTTAATGCTTGCTTTATAAATCTCTTAGAATATTAGGTTTCGCTACATTTGTCGGGAAGGAGGAAAAGAAAATAAAAAAAGATTTAATTTTGACTTTTGACTTTTGACTTTTGACTTTGACTATCGGGTGCGCTGTCGCACACCCAACCTTCTAAGTATTACTTGTTGTTTTTAGTTCCTTCAATTTTGACCTAATAGTTTCAACTCGTTCGCGGTTAACACCTAAATCTGATTCTCCCAGACGAGAAGCAGAACGTACTTGAATAGCATTGGCATCTCGATCTACATAAAATTCCACATCATCCACATACCCCATAATTTTACTGGTAAACTCAGCATACAAATAATCCTCATCTTCCTTAACAATATTTGTCCGAGGCATAGATTCAATTATTTGTTTGAGGTTAGCGATCGCGGAGCGTGGTGTCAGCCCTATCGCCATTCCCGGCTCAGAGTCATAGCTGAGAGGAGCAATACCATGTTCGGCATCCTGACTATAACTACTGACACAATTTGGACTACTGGGGCAAGGTGCAAGTCGCCCAGAATATACACCCAAATTATCAGGTCTGGTGCCAGCAAATAAACTCAGTTTGCCAGAAGTGGCAATATTTATTCCGATAACAATTGCAATTACTATTAATAAACCGATAAGAATGTATGACATTTTCTGAAATATGTTAGGAGATTTTTTTTCTGTTGTTTCCATAATCAATTGAACGAATAATTTGATTTGACTCACCAAATATGATTTTATCGTTAGATAGTCACAATTACTTATATCCAAAATCTAAAATAATATGACTGACGAAAATCAAGCAGTTTTAGCAGCAAATCAATCATTTTATCGAGCTTTTGAGAAACGGGACATCGAAGCCATGAGGAGTATTTTGTCCAAGGGCATTGGAACAGTTTGTATTCATCCAGGCCGTGCTGCCATTCGCGGTTTTGACAATATTCACAATTCCTGGGATTTAATCTTTAAAAATACTAGTTATATTGAAATTGATTTGGAGATTATTACGACGGAATTTAGTGGGGATATTGCTTATGTAATTTTGGTGGAAAATTTGATGCAAGTGAGTGGAGGGAGGAGAATAAAAGCTCAGTCAATGGCGACGAATATTTTTGAGCGCATGGGGGGAAATTGGTATATGATTCATCATCATGGTAGTCCGTTAATTAGGTAATTTGAGAAGAAAGTAAGGGTAGGGTGGGCAAATCTGAGAATATTTACCATAAACATAGAAAAATCACTATTTGCCAACCTTACTAATAAATATGAATAGCCAGCCAAATTGTTTCTATATTTGCATCGGTTGAAATGATTTTGTGTGGAGTATTTGCTGGTATAAAAATATGGCTATCTTTGACTAATTTTGTTGTCTTTTGATTGATTTTGAATCTAGCCGACCCTTGAAGCAATATTACCCATTCATCTTCCTCTTGAATAAACTCTTCACTTAAGAAATTAGGGGGTGAAATTATTTTGTTAATTTTGACATTTTTATGTGATAATAAATTATTAAATATCTCTTCCATGATTTTGCTAAAATTAAGTATAATAACAATAATTATACAATAATATAGAATTGTCATTGCGACGATAGGAAGCAATCTCAGGGGTGGCGGGAGATTGCTTCCTTCCACTCCTTTCGAGTCGCAATGACCTACAATAACTAAATAATTATACAATAATATAGAATTGTCATTGCGACGATAGGAAGCAATCTCAGGGGTGGCGGGAGATTG
>JBARXI010000705.1:0-4629 GCA_049647275.1 Microcoleaceae cyanobacterium | reverse complement strand
CCTCCCCGTGAGGAATTGGGTGGTTTGGCTGCTCATGGCGCAAGTCTATGTTTATATTTAAGTGCGCGTCATGTGCAGGAGGCCCTCGAACAGTTGATGGAACATTATCCGGCCCAAATGCCTGTAGCGATTTGTTATAGATTGGGATGGCCAGATGAACAAATTTGGGTTGTGCCTTTGGAGAAAATGGCTGTTGTGACTCAGGAGCAGAAGTTGGTGAGGACGACTATGTATGTGATTAGTCCTGCTTTGGAGAAAGTTGGGAAAGTAGGGCGCTCTGGTCTTTATAATCCCGAACACAACCATTTATTCCGCACCTAATTAATTTGACCTGTGTTGGTCTATGGTCTGATTGTGGGAAGCACGAATAACTTATCTTGATTACTTCTTCCTTCTTCCTTCTTCCCTCTCTCCTAGATACAGCAGTTTCCAACTTGATGAAGTACTTATGGTTATGGTTTTAGGGAGTAGGAAGTGTGGGGAGTGTAGGGAGTGTGGGAAGTGTGGGGAGTGTGGGAAGTGTGGGAGGTGTGGGAGGTGAAACAGATTTACCCCGTTCGCACATGCCACATTAATCTGCAATCTGCTGTAACTAATCCCCTAGATAACGAAACCTTCTTCCTTCCCTTGCTAATAATATTTTTCACAAACATTTATCAAATTGGTATTACTATAGAATATTTGATTGTTATTCAATATTATTTCTGAAACTCACTTAATAACCAAGCATAAACTTGACTTTGATTTGTTTGACGAGTACGTTGAAGTGCTTCCTCCAATAAAGAAATAGCTAACCCAGGCAAAACTTGAGACTGCTCAATTTTTTTACTCCCACCATCAGCAACTGCAAAAGCAATAATTTCCACATTTTGTACGTCAACTATCCAATATTCAGAAACATTAAGTGCTTCATACAACAAACGTTTTTCACCCTTATCATCAGCAAGGGAAGTATTGGCAACTTCAATAACTAGAGTTGGTGGGGGATAAATATCCAGGTCAATAATAGAAGTTTCCCAAGGAATGGCATCTGTATTTTCTCCAATATAATAGGAAACGTCGGGTTGAGCTTCTCGAAATTCAGTTTTGCGGTAAGTGCAATTATCTATACAGTTGAGATTAATGTTTTTGATAGTAGCAAATAGATTAATTGCTGTGAGAATAACTGCATGGTCTCTACCATGTTTGCTTCCTATTGGTGACATTTCTATTCTAAGTTTTCCGTTGTTATAGTAAACTTTGGCTTTTTCATAACTTGGGTCTTCAATAGTTTGGATGTATTCTTCCCAAGTTGCGGTTATCCAGGTGTCTGTGGGTAGTTTTGTTTGAGTTTTGCTCATTGGTTTCGTGGAAAAAGTTGAGTTTTGTTGAGTTTTTAAAAAGTTGAAAAAGTTGATTTTAAATTATAACCAAAATTGGCGATCGCTCTTTTTTTGACTATTGGTAGACTATTGGTAGGGTGTTTTAGCGGTAGCGTTACTGAGCAAAACTATATCTATAGCTATTGGTAGGGTGTTTTAGCGGTAGCGTTACTGAGCAAAACCCTGCGAATTTTATCCCAGTCTTGTGCAGTCATCGGTTGGGCGGTGCTATACTCTATACCCTCGACTAACATGGTTTATAAGCGTTGCTTGGCTTGGCGTTGTTGGTCTTGCTGTACTAGGAGACTAAAATACTCACTGGCATTATTATAATTACCAAGTCGTAGTTTCTCTTCAACGTACACTCGCAGGGAGTCAGGTAGAGAAATGATTATCTTTTCCATTCGCTAACTCCAGTTAATGAGTTGTTGAAATTATTTTAGCAAGCAACAGACTGGCGTAAAGTTTCGGAATACCAGACTTAATAGATTTACCAAAAATAAATTTATAACTATTTGTACATCAATTATGAATTGTATCTAGCATTTTTACATATTCTCTAATTACTGGCGATACTGTAAATAATGTCAATTTATCTTCTGTAATCTTTTCAATTAATGAACGTCTGCCTAATGATTGAATTGTCTGGAATAACTCTGGTGGTGATAGTGGTAATTTGTCTAAAATTTCTGTAATTTGTACGGGTTTATCTATCTGAATCAATTGAGATATTACCTGTTTTTCTAATAATGATAATCTTTGAAAATGTTCGTCTAACTTGGTAATAATTTCATCACCCAAAAACAAGCTGTTATACCCTAAATAATCCTCAACTTTGCCATTAAATATTTATTGAATCATTCGGGATACTATTTTTAAGTAGTAAGGGTTGCCTCGATAAGTATTAATTAATTCTGACCACCTTTCTTCATCTGATAAATTTTGTTCCTAAAAAATTTCTATTGCTGTTTCTCCTATGCCATTCAATGACATTATTCTCACTGGAGTTTTCAGACCTGTTAAATTGATTATTTCTAATGGTGATTCCCAACTATTGAATATTAAGCAGCTCTGATGAGATAATTCGCCTATATTTTTAAAAAATTCACCGTAGTTTTTAAATTGATTTTGATAATTTCCAGCAAATTTGTTTTCCGCTAATGTTGTCTGCACGTTATCTAAAATTATTAAACAGCGATAATCGCGCAAATATTCATAAAATATTGATAATAAGACTTCCAGGTCTAAATCTAAGAGTAGATTTTTTTCTGTTGTTTCGAGTAATGGTAAATTAATCAAACTTTGGTTTGATAGGGATAAAATTAATTGAGTAGTTAGTGTGGATAAGTCGGGAGCATGATATAGATTTTTCCAGATAATATAGTCGAAATTTTCTTGTCTTCTTTCTAGCAGATGTCGCGATAATGTAGTTTTGCCAATACCGCTCATTCCTAATATTCCAATCAACCGACTGTTTTCTTGTAATATCCAATTTTCTAAAGTTGATATTTCTTTAACTCGACCGTACCTTTTCCCTACTTCGGGAGCTTCTCTAATATCTTTGTAGGGTAAGGTTGTTATCTGATTTTCTGATTTTTTGTTTGCCGATCTGTTTCTCTTTTTACCATTTGTATTATTTTCTGAAGAGGTGAGGCGATCGCCACATATATTTAGTTTATTATTAATTCCTAAATTGGCAAAGTAGGAAATTTTTGAATAAACCGAAAATTGTAATCTTTCTAGAGCAGAACAAAAATTTGATTTATTAATGTCTTCACCGGATAAATTTGATAATATTTTCCATAAATCTGAAGCTTTATCTCTAACGTAACCTTCACTACAGGGAATTTTATTTGCTATATCCGCATACCTTTTACCCTGCCAAACTCCTTCAATAATAGTTTTTTGCAAGTCATCCAAGTGTTTTCCCGTGTGATTCAAAACCAGGCGATCGGCGAGTTTTAAAACATCTTGAATATCCATACTTTCTAGAATTAATAATTAATAATTAATAATTAATAATTACAGCAAACTCCACTTTTGTGAGGTACAATTTTAGATTCCCCCCTGCCCCCTTTTCAAGGAGTGAGCCTTCAAAGTCCCCCTTAAAAAGGGGGATTTAGGGGGATCATAAATGTACTTCATCTTTAGTGAGAAATGCTATATCTGTACTTCATATACTTGGAATCTACTGTAATAATTATCTCTCCTTAAAATAAGAGGATTGACTAAAAAGATTTTTTTCCTTTTTTCTGATTTACAGGAGAGACTTTAAACCTTAATTATTTGCTAAAACCTTAATATGACATTTTCTGACTTTTTCAGACATTAAATTCAGGACAATTCCCGACTGACAAATCATTAATATTTGAAAATAATATAAATATTAGTAGTTAAAACCGCTTTTTTAGCTTTAGTCAGTTGCTATATCTGTATTTTTACTGATAGACAAAAGTTAAAAATTATTGGTTAATTTTTAGGAAAAATCAATGAACAAAAAAGCCAGGATTTTATTAATAGGCACGGTTTTAGCCATCAGTGGAATTGTGATCAAAGGAACTGGAAATGCTAATGCTAATTTACCAGAAAACCTTTCTACCCAGACTAATCATACAAGTATTAGCTCGGAGTTAAATAACATTGATACTATAGCACAGTATGGAGGTAGTCCTTGGGGTCAAGTAGTAAGTCCCAAAACTTATACAAATCCCGATACTAGACAAAAACTTTGTTTTTATTCATCATCACGTTGGGCACCATGTCCTGGTCAGGGGGACAACATAATTATACCTAGTGATGGGAAATGTCGAGGTGGAAAATCGGGGGAAGAGCGTAAAAATTTTTGTCCAGCAGCAACGTGTTCAAGTAATAAGCTGAGGGAGCAAATCAGAAATGCGCAGGCCCGTTCATACGGTGCAAACGGGAGTTATTCTCAACCCCCTTGTACTGGTTTACCATAATTAGGAAATATTTTATTCAACATCAAAATATTTAGTTGTAGGGTGGGCAAACTTTACCTGTTGTGGAATTAGTCTGAGTGAGTTAATATTTGCCCACCTCATCAGGTCTTGCCTCACAAAGGTCGGTGGGCAAATTTGACCGGATTTATCACCTGTTTCTATGGTTCAATCTTTGCCCACCCTACTCTGTGCTTATCTACTGAGTCAGTTAATATTTGCCCACCTCATCAGGTCTTGCCTCACAAAGGTCGGTGGGCAAATTTGACCGGATTTACCACCTGTCTCTATAGTTCATTCAATCTTTGCCC
>JBARXI010000704.1:0-17789 GCA_049647275.1 Microcoleaceae cyanobacterium | reverse complement strand
GAAGAGTGCAGAGCCGCTCCGAAGATCGCCATCCCACCCAACGGGGAAGCTCCGCTTTACATGTCGCTCCGCGAAACGACCGCTTTCTCCTTTAAAGGAGAGGCTTTTTACCTTAATTATTCGGTAAATAGCTAGCTATTTATACCCGGCAAATTATGTTTATTGCCCTTCGTCAGAGTCAAATTATCAGGAAAATATTAAGTATTTATACTTAATTGGTTTCGATCATTGCCTACTACTGTTCCCTCCCGTACGGGTAATTTCCTACGGAATGCTCCGCAAACATGAATTACCCCTACTGACTACTGACTAGTGACTACTGACTAGTGACTACTGACTACTGACTAGAGTGTGCAGGCCCCATAACTTTAACTAAAGGTTCCTAACCCTGTTAATCATACATATCATCCAATTTAACAACTGAAATTTCCAAAACCAAAAATCAATACTAATTACTTAATTATTTAAGGATTGAGCAAGTATAAAATTATTTCCTGTAACTGGTATAACCCCTAGGTGTTTATGTACCCCTTACACGGAGAAGGAAAATCAAAGAAAATGGTAATTAACAACACTATTTTCTATAAAATATGGCGGAAACTTTGTTGACTCAGCTAGATTTAGTGAAATTTTATAAAGCCTGCAACCCAAGTAAAACACTGATTGTAGGACATCCAGAAGATCGACAATATTATATAGACTTTGCCAGTGTCAGGGGTACTGACATTATCCGAGAATTAGAAAGAACCATAACACTTCTATCTGGAAACCACCCCACTTGTCAACTATTTACAGGTCATATAGGCTGTGGTAAGTCAACTGAACTATTCCGTCTCAAAGATAAATTAGAAAAACAGGGATATCACGTTGTATACTTTGAGTCTTCAGAAGACCTTGATATGGGGGATGTAGATATCAGCGATATTTTATTAGCGATCGCTCGTCAAGTCAGCGAAAGTATCGAACAAGCCAATATAAAACTCAAACCAGGCTATTTTCAAAAACTCTTCACCGAAGTCGCAGAAGTGCTACAAACCCCGATACAGCTATCAGGAGAAGCAGAATTATCCGTTGGTATTGCCAAAATTACCGCCAAAACCAAAGATTCTCCCAAACTACGTTCTCAATTAAGACAATACCTCGAACCTAGAACTAGTAACATTCTAGAATCAATTAATCAAGAATTACTCGGACGTGCCAATGTAGAGCTTAAACGTAGAGGAAAACAAGGACTTGTGGTGATTGTCGATAACCTCGATCGGGTAGATAACTCACCCAAATCTTGGGGGCGGACTCAGCCAGAATATCTATTTGTAGACCGAGGAGAGCAACTAAAAAAACTCAATTGCCATGTAGTTTACACTATACCTTTAACGTTAATGTTCTCCAATGACTACGGCAGACTATCCAGTAGATTTGGAGTTAAGCCAAAAGTATTACCGATGGTGCCTGTACAAGTAAGGTGCAGAAAACCCGCAATAGAACCCAATGATTATGAGCCTGGGATGGCATTATTGCGACAGATGGTATTAGCTAGAGCATTTCCTGAAACACCATCTCAACAGCGTTTAGAATTGATTCCAAAGCTATTTGATACCCCGGAAACTCTGAATCGACTTTGCCGAGTTAGTGGGGGTCATATGCGACGACTGCTAATGTTGTTGTATAGCTGTCTGCAACAAGAAGATCCTCCTTTTTCTCGTGAATGTTTAGAAAATGTGATTCAAGAATATCGGGATGACCTGATCAGAGCTATTACTTTTGATGAGTGGGATTTGTTATTTCAAGTAGTACAAAATCAAAGAGTTACTGGGGAAGAAGAGTGTCAAACTTTACTACGAAGTATGTTTGTATTTGAATATCGAGACCGAGAAGGTCATTGGTTTGGGATTAATCCAGTATTAGCAGAAACCAAAAAATATGGTAGTTGGGTCAATAGTAATTAGTCAAATTCTGAAGTTTTGACAGGAGATTTGGTAAGCATAATTAATCAACATGAAAAATTTCAAAAACCTTGAAGAAAGTATCATTTATAATCAGCGATCGCTCAAAAGACTTGTTAGGTCGCTAGCTCTTTCTCAAGGGCAATTTTCACTAATTTTAGTTTGCTGCAATTATCAATATTTGCAGCAAAGAATGATGGAACAACTGAGAAAATTATCTTCAGTAGAAATTCAAGAATTAATATTACCAAAATCCGTCAAGACTCTTTATACAACTATTGACCAACAACTAGAAATATCTGCCGCTCCCCAGGCACTAATGATATTTGGTTTAGACAGAGTAGAAGCCATAAATGAACTACTGACTTCTACTAATCAGGTGAGAGATGAATTTCGGAAAAGCTTTTCTTTTCCTCTGATTTTGTGGATAACAGATGAACTATTAGCGAAACTGATTAGACTAGCACCTGACTTTAAAAGTTGGGCTGCAGCTACAATCAAATTTGAACTTACTACGGATGAATTAATAGATTTATTGAAAGTAGAAATAGAAAGTTCTTTAATCTATGGATCGCCAAATCAACAACAAACAGTATCTGATGTTAGATTGCAGAATACAACCAATAGTTTTTCATCTTCTAGTTGTATTCTGCAACCAAAGTCTTCATTTTTTGCGGGCTTATCTAGAAGTAAACGTCAAGAAATAGAGTTAGCTCTCAAGGACTTAAAAAATCGGGATGAAGAGTTAGAAGCAATTATTAAAACTAATATAGAATTTCTTCTAGGTAGAGATGATTACTGTAATGAAAACATAGATAATGCAATTAATCATTATCAAGAAAGCCTGCATTTATGGCAACAAGAAGTAAGACAGTTATGTTATTTAGATCGAAAACATCTTAATGCCCCCCTCGTTAATAGTACATTTATCCTAGAAAAACAAGGTATTGTTTTATATAATTTAGCTTTATGTTATCATTTTAAATTTACCCACAATCCCCGGGCTAACTGTCAAGAATTAAAAAAAGCAAAACTGATACTTCAAAAGTCGAAACATATATTTGAAAAAGTACATCGTTTTGATTTAGTAGCTGAAGTAATTACTACACTGGGACAAGTTATTAAACAGATGAAAGCTTGGGGAGAATTAGCCGCTCTTGCTGAAGAAGGATTAGAAATACATCTCCGATATGGAAATGAGCGACAAGTAGCACTTGACTATGGTTTTCTTGCCGAAGTTGCCTTACAAAACTCTAATTATCATCAGGCTCTCAAACTATCAGAAAAAGCTCTTAATACCTTATTCTATGCAAAAAATATAACATTACCAACAGAAAAAAATTTATATTTATTATTATTAGCAAAAAGTTTGCGAGAAATAGGTAGCCGAGAACAGGCTATTGAATATTTAGAAATTGCCGAAGAAACAGAAAAAAATGCGATTGAAAATGGTTTAAAAACTAAAGCAAATAGAGACCCCAAACTCTACCTAGAAATATTAATAGAATTGCGATCGCTTTATTATGAACAGGGAAAATATTTACAAGCATTTCGCTTAAAAAAAGCCCAGAGACAAATTGCACACCAATACGGACTTTTAGCTTTTATTGGTGCATCTCAATTGCAGCCACAAAAACAAACTTACACCAAAGAATTATTAGACTATCATAATAGCTTGCCTGAAGAAATAACCACCTCCAGTCGTCAAAAAGATATTGGTAATCTTCTGGAAAGAATAAGTAGGGATGATTACAAATTAATTATTATTCATGGTCGTTCTGGTGTTGGGAAAAGTTCCTTAGTTAATGCAGGATTAGTACCAGCTTTAAATAATATTAGTATCTCGGCACGAGACACAGTGCCAGTAGTTGTGCAAGTTTACACAGACTGGCTAGATGAATTGGAAAAGTGTTTGCAGAAAGCTCTGTATAACAAAAGTAAATCCCAACAGTATCAAGACATACAAATAAACGAAAATATTCAGACAGAACAGATAAATACTATTCCTTCTTTATTATCAAATAAATGCGATTTACGAACAGAAAAAGACACTCTATATTTATCAGATTTTTCAGAAATTACGGATAATTTTCAACATTTAGAATTATCCATTATCTCCCAATTAAAATACAATGCCGAACGAAATCTATTAACGGTAATAATCTTCGACCAGTTTGAAGAATTTTTCTTCAGCAGCAATACAACTGAAAAAAGAGAAGCATTCTATACATTTCTGCGAGATTGTCTAAATCTCCCTTTCGTAAAAGTAATTTTCTCCATGAGGGAAGATTATTTACATTACCTCTTAGAATGTGATTTTATTAATTATCTAGATGTTATTAATAATAATATATTAGACAAACAGATTCGTTATCATGTCACAGACTTTTCCAGAGAAGATGCCTACACAATCATAGAATGCTTAACAAAAAAGTCTAAATTAAATTTAGAGTCAAAACTAATTGACATAATAGTTGATGGTTTAGCCGATGAAAAACAAAAAATTCGCCCTATAGAGTTACAAGTAGTAGGAAGCCAACTCCAAGAAGAAAAACCGCCGATTACAACCCTAGCCCAATTTGAAGATAAATTTGGCACAAATCCTCAAAAAGCAAAAGAAAGAATAGTCAGAGAATTTTTAGAGGAAGTAATTAAAGATTGTGGTAAAGAGAATGAAGAAATTACCATGCAAATTTTATTTGCACTTACTAAGGATAACCTAACCAGACATAGTAGAACAAAACAAGAATTATCAGAAATAATCCAGAATTGTCTGTTCCAAAATTTGCCAGCCAAAGAAAAGTCAGAAAAACTTTTGATCGCCAAACTAAACTCGGTAAATCAAGTAAATAAACCGACCCAAAATCTGCTCGATCTAATTTTAGAAATATTAATAGACTCAGGCATATTATTTATCAGAAAAGAATCTCTAGAAAAGCATTATCAATTAGTTCACGATTACTTAGTAAAACCAATCCGTAAAAGATTTAATTTAGAAGAAAGATTGCGCCAAGCAGAAGCAGAAATCCAACAGGCGGAAATTGCCAAAAAGCAGGCAGAAGCCGACAAAATAATTAGCCAATCACAACTAAATGTCGTCTTAAAAAAACAACTAGTAAGAGCAGTAATCGGAATAATAATCACATCAAGTTTAGCCATGTTTGCAGCATATTCCTGGCAGAGAACAATGTTTGAAAAACAACGCGCAGATGTGCAACGAGAGCGGGCAGATATTAATAGTATGACAGCAGTTTCAGAAGCATTATTTTTCTCAAACTATAGATTTGATGCTCTCATAGAAAGCTTAAGAGCGGGTAAAAAATGGAAAAATATCAAACAATCATTAGGTGAAAATTACCCATCAAATGACACCGAATATAGAATTGCAGCTTCCTTACAACAAGCAGTTTATGGAGTTAAAGAATATAATCATTTAGAAGGTCATGGTGATGTTATTTGGAGTGTCACCTTCCATCCTCAAGGTAACTTAATTGCCTCCGCTAGTGTAGATAAAACAATTAAATTGTGGAGTCGCGACGGCAAATTACAAAAAACCTTAAAAGGTCATACAGAAAGTGTAAGCAGAGTTAGCTTTAGCCCAGATGGAAAAAACCTCGCCTCCGCCTCCCACGATCGCACGGTGAAAATTTGGCATCTCCAGCAAGAAGAAATCAAACCTTTATCCCTAAAAGGTCATAGTGACTGGGTAACAACAGTCAACTTTAGCCCCAATAGCAAAATATTAGCATCAGGCTCCCTAGACAAAACCATCAAAATTTGGAGCAAAACGGGTCTATTACTCAAAACGCTCGACACCAAAGCTGCCATTAATTGGGTAAGCTTTAGCCCAGATGGGCGACTCATTGCTGCTGCTACAGAAAATGGCACTGTACAGTTGTGGAATATCAATGGCAGACTATTAGCAACCTTAAAACATGGAAAAAGTAATGACTACGCCGTCTACAGTGTCAACTTTTCTCCTGATGGTAGTAGTCTGGTGACAGCCAGCGAAGATAAAACTGTCAAAATTTGGAGCCTTTCGGGAAACAGATCGGGAAACAGACCCATTCTCCAAACTACGATCGCCGGACACAAAAAATTAGTTCTCAGTGCTAGTTTTTCTCCTGATGGAAAAACAATAGCCTCCTCAAGTGCAGATAACACAATCAAAATTTGGAGTCAAGACGGCACCGAGTTAAAAACTTTTTATGGTCACGGCGATAAAATAACCCAGGTTAGTTTTAGCCCTGATGGTCAAACTCTAGCTTCAGGTAGTTATGACAAAACTATTAAGCTTTGGAGTCTCAAAATTAGCTCTCTAGATATTCTTCAGGGTCACCAACATAGAGTTTTGGGTGTAAATTTCACTCCAGACGGTGAAATTTTAGCTTCTGCGTCTCAAGATAACACGATTAAGCTATGGAGTCGCACAGGTAAATTCCTCAAAACTCTCAGGGGGCACAGTGATAGAGTCGCAAGTGTCAGTTTTAGTGCAGATGGTCAGATGCTCGCTTCTGGTAGTTATGACAATACAGTTAAGTTATGGCACTTCAATTCGCCAGAGAAAATTTGGAGCTTAGAATTGCTGCATTCTCCGAGATACTGGCGACAAACCTTAGACTACGTTCAAAATAACGAGTCTTCTCATCCCACCAGTGGCAGAAAAATATCTTACATGGTTTCCCAAAGCGAATTTACAGAGTCTGAAAATAACGATCGGTGGAGATATTGTAAATTCTTACAGGAAAAAAAGTTGATAGCTATCTTCAGCAGATTTTGTCTTCAGGTAAACGATACACCCCAGATAACTTCAAATCATCAATATCTCCTATCTGGTGGTTTAGCTGTCAAATTTTCTGTAAATCAAGTTCGCCAACCAAAACTAGTTACTAAGTTTAGTTGTTTGCTGAAGGTGGGTAATTTTTGCCTTTTTTCTTCTGATTTTTCTCTACTGCCACAATTAAATTTTCTCAGTCAAAATATGTCTTTTGAAGAAAGGAAAAACAGAATTTTAACTAATACAATTTTAACTACAACCCAACTCCCATGTTTATCCATAGATTTAGCAACTGTGTGTTCTGATTTGTATTGGAATTCTAAGGTAAGTTATCATCCCACTGCGAAGAATATCGATCTAATCGGACATACTGATAGTGTAATGAGTGTTAGTTTTAGCCCTAATGGTCAAATTATTGCTTCTGCTAGTAAAGACAAAACTGTAAAGTTATGGAAACGCAATGGCAAGTTGTTTAAAACTTTAGTGGGACATAAAGAATGGGTCAATAGTGTGAGTTTTAGCCCAGATGGTCAAATGCTTGCCTCTGCTAGTGATGATGGCACCGTGAAATTATGGAGTTCGGATGGTGTGTTTTTAAAAACAATTAATGCCCATAATAATTTGGTGTTGGGAGTCAGTTTTAGTCCTGACGGTCAGACTTTTGCTACAGCAGGCTATGATAATACGGTAAAGCTTTGGAGTATTAATGGTGAGTTAATCAAAACTTTTTTGAAGGGTGCTAGCGATAGTGTTACCAGTGTCAGTTTTAGCCCAGACGGTCAGATAATTGCTTCCTCTAGTTATGATGGTAAAGTTAAGTTATGGAGTCTTTATGATGGTACTTTATTGAAGACTTTGAGCAGTCATGGAGATAGTGTGATGAGTGTGAGTTTTAGCCCTGATGGTAAGTTATTAGCTTCTGGTAGTAGAGATAAAACAGTAATTTTGTGGAATTTAGCATTAGATGATTTATTAGTACGAGCTTGTAATTTGGTTGGTGATTATTTGCAGAGTAATCCTAATGTTTCTCATAGCGATCGCCTACTTTGTGAAAATTGAAGCAGGTGTTAGGTATATTATTTCTACGGAAATACATTATATCAAATCTTACTAATTAGATGTAATAAAAATGCTCTTCTCGATTCTCTGGAGAATATCTCAAATTTCTTCCTATTCCTGCTCCCCCTGCTGCCTAATAAATTTTATTTGTGAGTATTTAAAGAGACATGATATTAGGAGATATTTTTTTCTGTACTCTCGCGTTTCGCGGTTTTCAAGCAACTTCAACTGTCCTAACCTAAATGCGTAGTGCTATTTATATAAAATATGAAAAATAATGCTACGGAAACTCCCCCCCTAGCCATCCTTTTGAAGGGGAGATATTTAGCAAACACTTGAGTATTTCATATAGCGTTTCTCACCCTTTGTGAGGTACAGTTATCTTTTTTATTCCTATTCCCTTCTGGAGCTGTTGCCTAAAACCTAAAATTTTGTACCTCACGCTTTTTGAGAATTGCTATATTAGGTTTTAGGTAGTAGGTTGTAGGGTAAAGAGGTTATTTATAAAACGCATTTTATATCTATATAATTACTATATTTAAGTCTGATCGCGCATCAATTTTGAGGAAAAATCTGCGTATTTTGTGGAATTTTTCGCGTCTTACCTCTTACCTCCTGTCTCCTGTACGTCGCCCTACCGACGGCTCCCCCACCTGATTCCTAACTAAAAAAACGAAAGCATTGATCAAGATACCAAATGGGTTCTATATACAACCATTAGTCTAAAACTTTCTTCTGTTTATCTGAAAGTAATAGGTAAAATTCGCCAATCTAAATCTTCTATGCAATGTTTATAAATCTACCAATTAAAAATCCACAAGGTTTTACATGGACTGTCAAAAGTAGTGCTATAGCAATCCTATTTGAGTCGTAAATTTTTCCTGTAATATCATATCCGGTTAATAGCGTGATAAAAAACTTCCTTCTTCCTTCTTCTTTCTTTCTTTCTTTCTTCCCTCCTGTACGTCGCCCTACCGACAGCGACCCTACCTGACTCCTCTGTGCTTATTTATAACTGTTCAACCGGACATGGTATAAGTAGGTGCTAGAAAGAAGAAAAAATAAACACCGAAATTTTTCACAACCTAATTTAGGAGTGCTAAGTAGTCATGCAAAATTAGTAACCTTGTCAACAGACAAAACAACAAACGCTGTAATAACTTAGACTAAAAGAATACAGTTATTTCTGATTACATTGAGAACTGTGTAATTAATTTTGCCTAGGCACTTATATTATATATAAAAATAATAATTAAAAGTCAAATGAACGATAATAATATGCACCTACTACCAGAAATGAATTCTTTCTGGCAAGAAACATTAAATTGGCAACCAAATGAACAGCAAAACCAGCAATTTCAGAAACTTTACGAATTAATTATTTCCGGAAATAAACAGTTAAATTTAACTCGAATTACTAGCCCGGAAGAGTTTTGGGAAAAACATCTTTGGGATTCTCTCAGAGGAATTGCATTTATCCTGAAAAACGAACTAAGTTGGCAAGAAGAAAAAAAGGTTATTGATATTGGTACTGGTGCCGGTTTTCCAGGATTACCTGTTGCTATTACTTTGCCTAAATATGCTGTTACTTTACTAGATTCAACTCGCAAAAAAATTAGTTTTATTGAAACTATTTTGGCAGATTTAAACATCAAAAATGCTTTTCCGCTAACTGGAAGAGCCGAACAATTTGGTCGCATATTTAAACATAGAGAAATTTATGATATTGCTCTTGTTAGAGCTGTTGCACCTACTGGAGTCTGTGCTGAATATGCTTTACCAATGTTAAAAAAAGGTGGGATTGCTATTTTATATCGTGGAAATTTAACCACTGATGAACAGACTAATTTGTCAGAAGTTGTTAAAATTTTAGGTGGCAAAATAGACTCAATTGAAACTTTTAATACACCTTTGACTGATAGTATTCGCCATTGTATATATCTGCGAAAAGTAGGGAAAACACCGATAAATTATCCACGTTCAGTTGGTGTGCCTAGTCAAAAACCTTTGCTTGGTGTAAAAAAAATCTAAAAAATTGCTAATATTCTGTCTGGTTAAATACTTATCATATTTGTGAGAGTCAGTAATACCAAATTAAAAAAATTTGCTAGATATTATTGGCTGGGGGGTTAGGGTAAAATTAAGAATAATATTACAGCCTATTCCATGTAACTGTCGTAGATTAACTTAAGTAGTTCAGCGATGTTCAAATTCTACTAGCTACTGCAGTTAAAAATATTAAATACTCAACACTTCAAAAACCATTTGACAAACTATTTTCACTGTACTTCATAAACCTGGAATCTGCTGTATCTCCGGTAAATCACCCATAATGTAGAGATATTTCATGTAAGGTTTTGACGGGTTAATGGAGATAAATGTTGATTATTGCTGTTCAAGCAGACATGATTCAATATATCTTTCAAACCAACTACCCTCGCAAAAAAAATTACTGAATCGTACTAATTAGTTAATGATTGAAGTAGTCATCAAGCATAGTATCACTTTAGCAAAATGGTATAATAGACAATTGGTAATCAGTAGTCGGTAATCGGTAATTGGTAATTACTTATTAGCAGTATTTTACCAGTTCATAGATTAAGTAATTAACAGAAATTATAGCGGTTTTCATTCTTCTTGGACTACGGCAACACCAAGTAATTAAACCAATGGGGTAATATAGTTTTGTTTATACTTAGTCTAACTTGAGAGCAAACTGCTATAAAATCATTTAGTGTGTTATATCCCAATACAAGCAATAGAAAAATTATTGCTGTTTTTTCCTAAAACTCCGAAGCAAAATATGAGGATATGTAGCAAAACTTTTCCCACTTTAGCATTATGCCCTTATCCGTTCCGCTGATTTACTTATCGATAATGACAACTCAAAATTAAGCTTAAACTCAACAGTATTCCGAAAATTTTCTATCAACAATTATCCCCTTCAGTTTATTACTGTTAAGTGTTTTTTTCCTTTGCTGCAATTTTAATTAGATTCAGCGAACAAGACATTGGAGCAAATACAACGATTTTTAATCGCTTATGGATGGCGACAATTTTGTTAGAATTATGGAATCGAATTACAAGTTTTTTCCTTCCATTGTCTTATGAATCTACTCCCAAGCAAGAAAACAAGATTATTAACTATTTGGGTATTTTATTATTATCAGCAATTGTCGATTTAATGTGTTTATTCTTTTGGGCTTGGTCTTTAAATCAAAGCAGCGTTACAAATTCTAATTTACTTCATAACCTGACTCCTATTTTTGCAACTTTGGGAGGATGGCTATTTTTAAATCAATCTTTTAATCGTCGGTTTATTATCGGAGTAATTTTAGCGTCTCTTGGCTCAAGTGCGCTAGTATTTTCCGATTTACAATTTGGCAATCAATATTTAATTGGTGATAGTTTAGAAAGTAAGGGTAAACTATTTTATGGCTTTAGTTATCTCATTTATGAACGACTTAGACATCAAATTTCTGCTACAACTCTACTATTCTGAACGTATTTTTTTAGGAGTATTTTACTTCTCCCTCTTGCACTTGTTACTGACCCTCAATTATTTCCCTCATCTTGGTCGGGATGGTTGACAATTATTTGTTTAGGAATATTTTGTCAAGGTTTCAGAAACTTGATTTTTATTCATAGTCTGAAGCAATTTTCCGCGGGATTTGTTTCCCTTTTTCTATTACTCAGTCCAATTATTACAGCAATTTTTGCTTGAATTATCTTCTGAACAATTAAATTTTATGCCTCTCCTAGACTAAGTATGATAACTGATTAGCTAATAAGATATCATACTCTCATCTAGGTCAGGTGGTATAACCTCAAAACTTAATTTCTATAATCTTACAAATGTTGTCAGGCAAAGTTTTTAAGTTGATTTTTTGTTATTTTGTCATAACTACTCACCGAAGACCCAATTTTATTAACTGGCATTCTATTTGCTATAGTGTCAGTTAGCATTTATTTCTCTAGTAGTAATTTCTAAAAAGTTTTTGTGACAAAAGATTTGGAATATGAGCCATTAAGCAAAAAATTTTTATGTACGATTAAAAGACTTTTTTGTTACTAATAAGTAATCCTCCCAAACCCAAAATTACTAATGCCACTAAATTACCTGGTTCAGAAACAGGAGTAGTGCTAATACTAAGATGATTAATTCCTAAAGCACGTTCTCGGATAGAACTACCGAAAACCAGTTTGGAAATCTCTGGAATATCACTATTCACTCCTAAAAATACTGCTGAATTATCCAGTGCCAAAGAGGAAGTGCCATTAATTGAAAAACTGCCCAAAAGATTATTTTTATTATCGAAAGCTGATATAAATGCCTCAAATTCTGACGTATCGTCTACAGCTATTTGAGTACCTGCTGCTTTAACAGGTGTTTCAAAATTAATCGTTATAGGTCCTTCATTTCCTACGGCTGGAAATGTTGTAGGATTAAAACCAGTAAATAAGATAAAATCACCATCGGCAAAATTAGTGGGAATTCCAAATGGTGGGAAAGATGTTTGGAAGACAAAAGGAGGAGTTATTTCTGGGGAAGATGGGCGAGGAATTTCTATATTTATTCCTAAACCACCTGTAGATTTTGTGGAAAATATGTTTGGTAAAAATGCACTGGGGTCTGGTGCAAAGGGGTTGAAAACTTTACCTAAACTTGACCAGTTAAGTTGGTCATTTTCTCCTAATGCGGTGCGGTCTGTAACAAACGTAATAGCTTTGACAGGTAATATTGAGGCAGGGAGAAGGAAGAAGGAGAAAGTAAAAAGGAAGAAGGGAAACCATGAACATATATTTGCAAGATTTATTAATGCCACATTGGAAAAGTTACGTCTTTTTAAGAGTAGATTTTTCGTATTCATACTGTTAATACCTACGACTGATTTTGAAGAAAGAAAAAAAGAGAAGGAAACCCGATATACAAATTTGATTCCTGTCTGGATAATTGCAATAAAATTACCCTCGTCATCCTCCAAATTATTTCTTATTTTCCAGATACCTCGGTTCGGCAAATGGGTATTAATTCACGGGCTTATAATCACTTTCTTTTAGTCAATTTTACAGTAATTATCATCAAAATTTCATAAATTAAAAATTTCTCCCGCTAGAAAATTAGCTAACGGGAGTATTGCCAAATAATAGAGACAATAAAACAATTTTGACTACGGGTTAAAATCGGCCCTTGTCGTTTTCATCCAGCCGTTGAAAGCGAGTGCTAATTGGCGGACTCTCCCCGTGAGGTGTAAGACGCACTTCATTACACCGACTGGTTTTCCACTTACAGGATTAATGTTTATGACTGCTTGGGCAAGTTTGTAAATCTTGATTCATCAACTCTTTACTATTTGCCCTCTGAATTTCATCTACCGCCTGTAAACCAATCCAATTATCTACCGCTTCCACATCAAATCCCACCTCTCGACGATCGCCTACTTGAATCAGTGGACGACGGATAAGTAGTGGGTCATTCAGCATCATTGTCAGTGCAGTTTCAGCATCAGTTTGTTCAGGTATTACTTCTCCAGACTTGACTTTTGGGGCAGCTTTGTTAAACCACTCCACTACTGGGCGGTCGCCAAAAAATAAACGTAATTTATCTTTTGTCCAAGCTTCTTTTAACAGGTTATGAGCTTCTAATTGATGACCTGCTGCTTGTAGCAAAGTCTTTTGTTTGGTATTATTCTTGCAACCTGGTTTTTCATAAAAAATCACTGTTGCCATTAGACATCTCCTTAGCAGTTTTTTGGTGATTTTTTTATCTTAATCCTTGCTGAAATTGGAAATTGTTACTAATTATCAAGAAACTCAATTTAGAGATATGATATAATTTTCAATATATCTATAATTATATGTATAATTAGTTTGTTTTTCAGTTCACTAACTAAATTTATATAAGTGCCTGTGCAAAATTAATTTAATATTTTTAAGTAGAGAGTAGAGTGGGTCTAGAAATAACTTTTCCTACCTATTTAACCTGACCATCAAATATACAATTAATTTTGGTTACTTACTTATAGTATTTCTCAAATATAGCAATTCTCAAAAAGCGTGAGGTACAAAATTTTAGGTTTTAGGCAACAGCTCCGGAAGGCAACAGGCAACAGGGAATAGGAATAAAAAATATAAGTATAAGTGTACCTCATTAACCTGAGAAATGCTATAGATGAGATAAATAAGTTTGAGATTTTAGAGAACAGAGAAAAGGGAACAGAGAGAAAAGACTCTCTATCATTCATTAAAGTAACCGCTATAGCAATTCTCGCCAATTGTGTAAAAAATCTTTGAGGTTTTAGGGAATAGGGAACTTTCAAAAGAAGAGAGTTTCAGATTCTTTTATCCATTTCTTGATTTTTTACCAATGGATAATTGACAATCGATCATTAATTTATCTGGTTTAAAGCAGGGTCATTTCATTCTAAATTTTACCAATGGATTTACTTACTTTCAGATAGCGAAAGATAAATTATCGGGAGCTATTAATAATCTATTTTCGTAAATACATAACATGGCACATTTTAGAATGAAATAGCCCTGGGTTTAAAGCCTCTTCTTTTAAGAAGAAAAGCGGTCGGGGGATGGCGAGGATACCTCGCCATATCCAATCGACCAAGAGAAGTCAACAATTTTCTCCTTGGTATCAATCCTCTTCTTTTAAGGGAGAGGTAATTATTAATTATTCATGATCAATTATCAATTATTGAAATAGGGCTTGCTGAATAAAAGCTTAACTTGAACTAGGCAAGAGCTTTAAGCTTTTTTTGACTAAAGAGGTGCAAGATTTTGGTGCTAAGAAGCTCATTTCTCTTGCACTTTTTCCAGGAATCCCTGTTAAATTCGGAATCTTTGGGATAAACCGATTATTTTTCAAGGGGTTTAGCCTCTCTAATTTCCTCTAAGGACTTTTTCCACAGACCCTAGATAAGCGATCGACCAAAATTAATTGTATATATAGCAGTCCTATTTTAGCCCTTGTAAAAATATCTCACAGAAAGGAAAAGGCAATATAGTTTTAGATTTTTTATCTATGTTGTGATTTATGACAAATGATTTAGGATTGCTATATATTGTTATTCAGTTATATCTCTATCTCTTTTCTTCCTATTCCCTCCTTCCATACAGCCAAAAATGCACTGGTTATTTTCCATGAATAGATAAAATTGGGATTGCTAAGTACCTGGGAAAAATGAATTACCATTATTTATTCCCTGTAATTTTTACAGTATAGGTTTTTTAGCTTTAGAGTATGTGTCATTAATTTTGCATGACTACTTATAACTTAAGTAGCTGATTAAAACCAAAACTAAATATTAACAGTTGAATCATCAAATGAACAAAAAACTTAGCTTGAATTTAGCAAAAATAATCCGAGGGATATTAATTATATCTTTCTTTAGTATCCCCCAACCAATTTTGGCAGAAACTGTGTTAGAAAAAGTGCAGAAAACAGGGGTACTAAAAGCTGGAGTCAGAAGTGATGCAGTACCATTTAGCTATATTGACAAACAAACAAATCAATTTGATGGTTATACAGTAGAATTAATTAAACTAATCCATCAAAGACTCGAACAAGAACTAAACAAAAAAATCAAACTAGAATTAAAAGAAATTTCACTAGATGACCGTTTTAAACTTATCCAAGATGGAAGTATTGATATTGTCTGTGCTGCTACAACCATTAATAATGTCAGAGAAGAAATAGTAGATTTTTCGATTCCTTTTTTCACGACAGGAATTCAATTGTTAGTTAAAAAAGAAAATGCAGAAAGATTTGACCCACTCAAAGGTACTATCGGAAATATATCAATAGGATTTTTAGCAGGCACTACCACCGATGAAGACTTACGTCCGATTTATCCCAATGCTGATTGGCAATCTTTATCAAATCGAGCCGAAGGTATTAATCAATTAGAAAATGGTCAACTTAATGCTGTAGCTAGTGATGGAATTCTTTTAGTGGGGGAAGTTTGGCAACAAAATAAAAATCTAAGTGACTTCCAACTCATCCCGAAAATTCCTTTAACTTTTGAAAATTATGGTTGTATTATCCCACCAGAAAATCCAGACTGGGATAAATTTATTGATACTACTATTTCTAGTGACGAGAATAGCCAACTTTTGTATCAGTGGTTTGACCCTCAAAAGGGTAAGTTTCCTTATCAAAGATTCAGATGATTTCTCAAAACAATTACCCAATTAATACCTATTTCATAAACTTGAGCTACACTTTTAGAAGTAATCTATTATAGGAAATGCCCTCATGTCAGGAGTAGTTAAAATTGAAATAAACGAATCGGTAGAAACTCTCAAAAAACTTTTAAAAGATGCGAGTACAGCTCAAGAAAAGGAAAGAATTAAAACTATTTACTGGTTAAAAACTCAAACAGTACAAACAGTAAAATAAATTGCGATAATGTTAGGACGCAATCGAGTCACAGTACAAAAATGGTTAGGTAAATATCGTACTGGCGGACTGAATCTTCTACTAGAACCAAAACAGAATTTAGGAGGGAAGCCAAGATAAATTCTAGTAAATGTAAGGGAAAAAATATTTGAAGAATTACAAAAACCAGCTATGTTTAAAAGTTATGGTGAAATTCAATGTTGGTTAGCAACTTCTTTTGACATTCATGTCTCTTATCGAACAGTTCATGAATTAGTCAGATATAAATTCAAAAGTAAATTAAAAGTTCCACGTCCTCAGCATATAAAACAAAACTTTGAAGCTAGAGAAAACTTAAAAAAAAACTGTCAAACCTCATAGCATATTAAATTGATTAATAAATATTATAAAAAGCAACTTCAAATCCGCTATTCGTGTCAATACGTTTGCGAAGCATTCCGTAGGAAAACTAGAATTGGATTAAAAACTATCACAGGTAAAGTCATTACTGCTTGTGGAGTTAAACCCATTGGTTTATATCAATGGTTGTTTGAATATTTATGGCTTTATGGTTTAGTTGAACCCAAAACTGGAGATTCTTTTTTCTATGAATTTAGTCATTTAGATACTCCTTGCTTTGAAAAATTTTTAGAGATTTTTTCTCAAATGTATCCTGATGAAATACACATTATTCAGCTAGATAACGGCCGTGGGCATCTAGGGAATGATTTGTCTATTCCTGATAATGTTATTTTACTATTTCAACCTGCCTATTGTCCAGAAGTTAATCCCATTGAAAGATTTTGGAAAGAAGTGAAAAAATTATTGAAAAATTGTGTCTTTGATTCCTTGGATTTCTTACGAAGAATCTTGATCAATATATTAGCTGGGTTTAGTCAAAAAGACATCGCTTCTATTACAGGATATGATTTTATTGTTGAGGCATTATCTGTAGCCGGACTTTAGAAAATTGGTATAACCTAAGTATTCAGGTGTCAGCCATCAGTTATCAGCTTCATTGCCTTGAAGAAGGAATTAGTATTGATAGATTTGAGACAATTAAAAGTATGGATCGACGCAATTTTCCTAACCTTAACTGTCAAAAGAATGCTTACCGGATTGATTTTTATCGGTGTTAGCTCCGCATGACCTAGAAATAACTGACCGCTAATAGCTGAAGACTTACCAATTAACACCTGCTTTAAACCTAATACTTACTACCTAAAAGCTCACATCTTCTCCTGATACTCCGAAGAATGCTTACCTGATTGATTTTTATTGCTGTTAGCTCCGCATGACCTAGAAATAACTGACCGCTAATAGCTGAAGGCTTACCAATTAACACCTGCTTTAAACCTAATAGACATCTCCAATAATAAAAAATAAAATCAATTATCGCACAGAAATCATCAATTATTTTCCCCTACTCCCTACTCCCTCTTTTCTGGAGATGTCTAATACTTACTACCTAAAAGCTCACATTTTATCCTGATATTCCGAATTAAGCTTTAAGTACCCGTATATAAATATTCAAACAGGATAAATTTGACACAAAAAATCGACTCAAACAAAATCCTGTTTTTCAATTCTGATGGGAGTATATTTCAAAGAAAAGTCTCGA
>JBARXI010000703.1:0-2307 GCA_049647275.1 Microcoleaceae cyanobacterium | reverse complement strand
GATTACCGTCGTAGTTAACTAAGTCAGACGTTATAGTTTCTCCAAAATAGAAAGGAGTAGTTGTCCCGGCCCGACAGGCATATTCCCACTGACTCTCACTGGGCAGGGTGTAAATTTTCCCAGTTTTTTCAGATAGCTTTTGACAAAACTCTACGGCGTTATGCCATGTCACATTTTCTATTGGACGACTTCCTCCTTTAAAGTTAGAAGGATTATTTCCCATAATGGCTTGGTACTGGTTTTGAGTAATAGGATATTTGCTCATATAAAAAGGTTGGAGAGTAACTTGATGTTGCGGACTTTCATCAGAGCTTCTTTGATCCTCATTTTCTGGCGAACCCATGAGAAAACTTCCCCCAGGAATATAAACCATTTCCAATTTAATCCCATTACCCAAGTCTGCGATTTTTTGCCTAGCACTTCCCTCAGCACGATTAATAATTTTCCCAGAATTGTTGACAGTTACTACTTCAAAAGTAAAGACGTCCCCTTTCGACTCCCCACGCCTTTTTTCATCAGCCTCTCTTTCTTGCCTTTCCCTTTTTTCCCGCCTAATTTTTTCCTCAGCCTGACGTTTAACTTCCTGCCAAACACCCAAAACAATATCTCGACTTTTCACCGCCTCAGCCAAACCCAAATTTATCGCCCGGTCATAATCATCAACCGCCTGCTGATATTCCCCCAATTTATAATAAGCATTACCCCGAAAATTATATGCCAGAGCGTGACTAGAATCTAACCCGATAACCTGAGTCAAATCATCAACCGCCTCTCGATAATTTGCCAACTGAATATAAGTCAAACCTCGCCGATAATAACCATCGACAAATTTAGGATTCAAATCTACAACATAGCCAAAATCTATAATTGCCTCCTGATATTTTTCCAGATTAAATTTATTAATAGCCCGCTGATAACAAGAATTTATTACACTCAATTTTTTCTCCTTAGCCAAACCAACCAAGCAGCGATTAAGCTTAGTAATAAATTCCTCATCCAGAGGCAATAAATTTTCAGCCACTATGTCAAATTTTTCTCTGCCATTCTCGACGGAAAGATAACGGGAATTTAGCCAAGACTCCAGGGAAAAATCCAACATTTGTTCTGCAAAAGTAGGATTAGATAAACCAGTCAAACCAAAAGCAATATCCGCAGCAAATTCTGGTACTAATTCGGAGCGGTCTTTTGCCATTGCTCTGAGACTGCCAATATAACTTTCAACTACCATTTGAAAAAGGTCGTCTGCCAAACGTTTATCCACGGAAAATTCTGTTTCTAGTTCTGGCAATAATTCTGGCAACTTGGGCGATAAGTTAGTAGTAATTAAATAATGGATATCGGTAAATAGGGCGACAATAATATTATGATACGCTCCTAACAAAGCCGATAATTTGCCAAAATCTTCGCTATTAGTTTTGTAGTGACATTCGATTTCTATTCCATCTGCTGCGAATTCTTGATTTTCTCGATAAATGTTCAAATTTAAGGGATTATCTCCGCCAAATCTTTGATTTATCTCTTCTTCGGTTTTACCTTTTGCCAAGAGTTTTTGTTTGACATTCGTTTCCCAATGTAAGGCACGTTGAATAGCAAATTCGTAGAGAATTTTCGGATAATGCAGGTGAGAAATTATGGGTTTGTAGAAGGGAGATATTTCTTGTCCGCCACTCCAATAGGCAACTCGGATATTAATCAAATCTCCATCTACTTCAGATTCTATTAATAATATTGGTTCAGATTTTAAGCGACTAAATATGGCTTTAATGCCACTACCTCCGGCAAAACGGTTACTATCCCAAGCTCGGTCGATTAATTCTGTGGGTCGTTGTTGATTTTCTAGGGGATAGTATTTTTCTAGGAAGTTTCGTAAGTGTTGGGAAAGGCGTTTTTCTACTTTAGGAAATCCTGAAGTGGAGGTTTTGTTGAGATGTTCAAAACGGTCAAAGTCTATTTCTGGTGGTGCGAGAATTATTTGCATGGGAATAGGATTTCTGCCTTGATGATATTCTAAGATTTGTGATGGGTATATTTTGAGTGGCCAGTTGTCTAATTCTTTTATTTCTAGGGCAATTTCTCGTTGATATGCTGCATTGAGAAATTGAGTTTCTCGGTTATATTGAGCTAGTTCGATTTGCACTTGTTTGTTTTGTTGAAATAGCCAGGTTTGAAATTCTTGATTGCTTTTGGCTATTTGCATATCTACTCCTTTGATAAATTCTTGGAGTTTCCGATTTTCTTGGCATTGATATTCGGCTATTTTGGTTTGAAATTCTTGACGGGCAATTTCTAGTTTTTGTTGGAATTGTT
>JBARXI010000702.1:0-9054 GCA_049647275.1 Microcoleaceae cyanobacterium | reverse complement strand
AAATATCAACTTTAACTAACTGTCGTATTTTCTCCATCGCTGCCGAAACTTCAAGAATAAAAAACCGGATAAAATTCCGAGCTAAACTTTAACTTGTCATCCAAATAAAATTGAATTCTTTCCTACTTTCGAGTAACTTATGGCAGTTAATTATAAGTATATTTCCTCTGCAATATCCCCATTTACTTTCAATATCCACTTCAATTAACTGTCGTAATATCTCAATAGCTGTTGAATTGAATTAACTATCGCAATCTTTCAATAGCTGTCGTAATTTCAGGAATGAAAAACACGATAAAATTCTAACTTTTCAGCAGTAACTACTGCCAGTCGAAGCAAAACTTTTAATCAGCCATAAAACCATCAGATTGATTTTATCAACTTGTTGTCAAACTAAAATGAAAATCAATTACAATAAAAAAATAATCAATTTCCTCTTCCTTACCCACTTGCTACTTTTGACTTTCCAAATTTGACTTTTGACTTAATTTTGCAATTAACCTATCTAATCTAATATCTAAATAAAAATGACTACAGGTCCTTATAAAAGTAAAACATTAAAATACGCCTCCGAAAAACATCGCCAAATCTTAGACCAGAGCGATCGCTCCTTCCGTCATTTAAAAGTTGCAGGTAGAAACACACTTCAACTGTTGCTTTATCCTATATATGTGTTGCTACAAGCCTCTCGTCTAGCCGTCAAACAACTACAAGAAAAATTTGTTGCTAAAATACCACAAATATCCGAAAAAAGCAATAAAAAATCCCAAAAAAATCAAACAGTTGACAAAGCTATTCAAGCAATAGTAGAAACAACCTCAGAAAAAACCAGCCTGGCAAAAGTCTGTGATGACCAGAGTAAAGACAGAAGTGGAAATGAACAACCATTACCCGCAAATATCCAACAGCCAAAAATTTTCCCTATTGCCACCTCAAAAGCCATCCCCCAATCAACAGTTTTTCCAGCCCTAAAGTGGGAAGAAAAATCTAACTCTACCCCAGAGCCGACAGTAGAAAGCCTATTTTTGGTCCGCAGAGAAAATCAAAAAATAGACAATTTTACACAGGAACAACAAAAACAACTACAGCAGAACCTCATCCAAGAAACAACCAATATTCATCAAAACCCCCAATTACAACTTAAACCCTGTGCCCAACTATCCCCTACTTTTGGGCCAATAGGTAAATTATGGCAAGTTATGGCTTGGGTACAAACAAGTAAAATTGCCCTGTGGTTTAATTTATTTGGGGAAGTGAATTTATTAGCCCCGAAAAATCAACTCAAGCAGCAACCCCTTGCCAAAAATCAACCAATCACCCCATTATTATCCAGTTCAAATTTTACCTTCGGTAACTTTATTCATAATTCAGCCAAACAATATCTATACCCACTGACCACCGGATTAGGATTAAATGGTTTACTTCCGCCCTTTGAGATCGAAAAATTTCCTCTCGACTCCATCCTAGAAGAAGAAATGGCCAAAGAATCGCAACAAATGCGATCGCGGAGTGTTGTCTCAGCAGTATTAGTATCTGAACCTGAAACATTTCAGAAAGTCGAGTATTTGCCAACCACAGCTCAATCATCCCAACTAACTGTTACACGCTCGGAAGATAATAAAGAAATACAAGGAGATGAAAATCAATACCATGAATACCAACTAACCTCAACTAGAGAAACTTCCCAAATATCTCCCCAATCTCCGACTACAGAAAGTAGACCTAGATACCAACCAGACTGGTTAGAAGTTAATTCAGTTTCAATCGGATATATTAAGCATCCCCTAGAGAAAATATTAGCCTGGATGGATGTGATTATGAATTGGTTAGAAACAGCAGTTGCACAACTATGGCGATGGGCCCAAAAGCAGGTGCAAAATTTTTGACTCACAATCGTAGTAAAATTAGTCGATAATTAAGATATGATAAGAAAGTTGTAAATTTATCATAAAAAATACTACAAAAGTAGCCTCAATGGTGAAAAACCTGAGAGAGTAGTGGCAATTGACACCGCCTTGCGATCCACTGCTTTATGCGTACTAAGTTACGGTACTGGCAATGTGGCTGTTCCGAGCAATGTGGAAAACGTGGTTTTAACCCGTTTTACAGCTCCTCTAAAGAATCCACGCGACTTTAGTCCGTGAAGTGTCAAAATCAATAGTAATTTTTCACATCCTGGGAGAAACCATAAATGCTGACCTTGAAAATAGTTGTTAATATAGTCGTCCTCTTCTTTGTTGGATTATTCATTTTTGGATTCTTGTCCAACGACCCAGCTCGGAATCCTAGTGGCCGAGATATGGAGTAAGTAGTTATTAATTTTCTAGTCTCTAAATTGTCAATAAATTATAGAGACTTATGGCCAACTTACAAAAAAAATTCAGTCAGCCTGGAAGTCCACTAATTTTCTTAAGTGTTACATTCCAGGCTAATTTTTGATTTTATTAACAAAATATGGTATGGAAAATCCAAATATCTAGTATCGCTATGTGGAAGTCAAAAGTATTGATTGGTAAAGCTTTTAGTATTTTGTAACTAGTAGATTATTTCCGCCGTGCTGTACTAGTGGACCGACATAGCTAATTTTGTGCAAAACTTGTAGGGTGTGTTAGACGGCTAAAATGTAGACTACCCGTGGCATTTAACAATCAGTCGCACCGGCACCATTTTAGCAAAACTTGTAGGGTGTGTTAGACGGCTAAAATGTAGACTACCCGTGGCATTTAACAATCAGTCGTAACGCACCATTGAATATGTGTCAGTCCAGTAGGATCAACCCAACAAAGCGTTATTGTTGTTGGGTTTCCTACGTCAACCCAACCTACACTTATTGCACCATTTTAGCTGAACCGCGGCAGTAGGGTGTGTTAGACGGCTAAAATGTAGACTACCCGTGGCATTTAACAATCCGTCGCCAGGCACCATTGAATATGTGTCAGTCCACTAGAGCTAACAATTTAGCTGAGTAAAGTAGACCTTAAGATGAATGCAATCAATACAGGCTTCTCTACAAAAAAAATGCTATCCTGTTGTTCGACCCAATCCAAATACAAACAGAAGCATTGCCCAGAAAGCTAACCTTTGATAAGACTGTTAACCTCCGTTTAATGGCTTAATGTTTGTAAAAATTCCAGTCCCTAGGCTAATAATAAACTGCGGTCTTTAACCTCTCTGAGTTGAAATAAATATTTCTATCTGAAATATGTCCTATCCCCTGCCACCACCAGAACTACCTCCAATAATCGAAACCCTCCCTTCATCGTCTGTGACCAAACCTGTTACAGACCCACTAGAGGAAAAATCAACACCCAATCAATTTAGTCCAGCACCAAAAACAAATTCGGTAGCTGAACAAACTATATTGTCCGTAAACAGCACATTCTCAGGGGAACAAATCAGAGAAACAGTCCTATACAAATTTCCTCAAATCACATCTAATTTTGATCCAGTTAATCGAGTCAATCCAATTCATAATACTTCCTCCGCTCTCGGCCCACCAGTAGAAATAAATATTTCATCAGGAATCAAAATTTCCACCCTTAATAGCCAAATCAATTCAGACAAAAAACAACCATCCCCTACTCCTTCCTTCTCAAAATTTTCAGAATTTTCCCTACCACAAAAACAGTCACAAACTACCACATTACTCAACCCATCCACCGTCAATAGTAGAGAAATTCTAGAAAGTTTTAGTGGAGTAAAATCAACAACATTAAATACTCCAAAAAAACCAATCCTGACAAAATTTCCAAATCAACCAAAGCAACTTAACCAAACAGAAAAGATAGGGCAAGCCACCAGAGAAGATAATTCCCAAGACTTACCAAAACTTCCCCAAGACCAACAACCAACTCCCGAAACCGACACCCCAGAAACAACCGAAGAAAACACCCCCATCGGAGTGCCAGATCCAGAATCTCAACCTCAAGAGACACAGACAGAGACAGAAACAGAGGAAAGACAAACCATCGAAGTGCCCGTATCCGCAGATGTAGTCGAAGTTACCGCAGACCGCCAAGAATATGATGAACAAAGGCGACTGATTACCGCAGAAGGTAACGTAAAATTGCGATTTAGTCAAGGATCTGTAGACGCAGACAAAGCACAAGTTAACTTGACAACTCGTCAACTGGTAGCTACAGGAAATACCGTCTTTACCCAAGGAGAACAAATTGTGCTTGGGGAGCGCATAGAATACAACTTTACCCTGAGTCAAGGAGTGATTTCCCAAGCGAGTGGCGTAGTTTTCCTGGGCAATGCAAATGAGTCATCCCAATCACTTCCCACCGCAGAAGGAGTAGGAGCATTACAGGAAACATCCTTAAGCGATCGCATTGCTGCTAGCCAACCCCCAACCAACGTTAAAGCCTCTGGTGGTACAGTATTAGTATTTGAACCAGAACTAACAGGGCCAGAACAAACAGGAACAGTAAATCGTCTGCGCTTTGAAGCAGACAGCCTCAACTTAGTAGGTGAAGGTACTTGGGAAGCGACAAATCTCCGACTCACCAACGACCCATTCTCACCTCCAGAAGTAGAGTTAAGAGCTGACCGAGCCACACTGCGACCTATATCTCCGTTTCAAGATGAACTGATTACCACTAAATCTCGCTTAGTATTTGACGAGAGCTTTACCCTACCATTATTTAGAGATAGAACAATTATTGACCGACGTCAGCGAGAGCCATTACCAATTCAAATTGCTTATGACCAAGACGATCGAGGCGGACTATATGTAGAAAGCACTTATGAGCCTAGACTGCCATTGCCATTTCAAATCAGACTGACTCCCCAATATTATTTAGAAAGAGCATTTTTGGGAGATGAGGGAGACTCCCCCATAGACGATAATGTCTTTGGTCTCAAAGCTTCGGTAAATGGTTCGATAACTCCCACAACTCAAGTAGAAGGGCGAGCCACATTTCTAACATTTAAAGACTTCCCAGACCTCGAAGAAGACGACTTCCGGGGAAGCTTTCGACTCCGACAGTCAATCCAAGGTTACAATCTCACAGGAGAGTATAGTTATCGCGATCGCCTATTTAACGGCAGTTTAGGATTTCAAACCGTGCATAGTAGTGCAGGAGTAGTCCTCACATCCCCATTAATACCAGTAGGAGAAACTGGCATCCAAATGAGTTTTCAGAGTGGCTATCAAGTAGTGAATGCCAGAACAGATCGCCGGGAGTTGTTAACAGATTTACAACCATTTGAGCCTCTACCCGATGAAAACGATGAAAACGATGATGATGATGCCAAAGCCAGAGCTGACTTAGGTCGTTTCCAAAATGTAGTTTCTCTGAGATATCCCCTCACAATTTGGAGTGGTGAGCCTTTGCCAGCTACACCCAGTCAAGGTTTGAGATATACCAGCAAACCAGTAGTACCTTTTGTGCAGATGGTGTTTGGCCTTACAGGTGCTACTAGCCTCTATACTAATGATGAAGACCAATCTTATCTGCGTGGTAGTATTGGGTTTACCGGGCAATTCGGTCATTTTTCTAGGGACTTTTTCGATTATACTGGGTTTAATTTAACTTATAGTCAAACAGGTCTGAGCGGTCAGTCACCTTATTTCTTTGACCGTGTTGAGGATACAAATGTCCTCCTATTTGGTTTTGTACAACAGATTTATCAGGGTTTTCGGATGGGTTACCAGAGTGGTATCAACTTAGAAAATGGTGATATTCTTGACGATCGAATTACATTAGAATATAGTCGGCGTACTTATGGGGTAATATTAACTTTTAGTCCGAGAAGGCAAACAGGCACATTGAGCTTGCGGATTAGTGACTTTAACTGGCAGGGTGGTACAACTCCCTTTTCTGGGTCTGATGTTAGACCTGTAGGTGGTGGTGTAATTAGCCCATAATTATAGAACCCATTTTAGATATATTTAATTAATCGGCGTTGCTAAATAAATGTATGATTTTATAGGAGTCAGGTAGGGGAGCCGTCGGTAGGGCGACCTCGAGGAGTCAGTAGGTATAAAGGAGTTTTTCGGTGACTACATAGGTATAATTTGCACGCGTTGTTTTGGCTGAAAATTTACCACTAGTTGAATTTCATACCTCAAATCAGCAACGCAAATTAATCTATTTAATGTATTTTTAATCTATTTAAAAACAGAAAGGGAAGAGGGAAGAGAGGGAGGTGGGGAGGGTCTAATTTTTGGCGCTGCTGATGCGTGGTTATGATGTTGATTTATTGCCAACTGCTAAAGTATGCAAAGTATAAAAGTAAGAGTATATAATTGGCAAATGCTCTAGGTTTTGTGGATATTACTTTTCATACCTTGATTCAGCAACGCCGATTTTTCAACCTTTTTCCCTATTGTTTCGGTCTATCTCCTGAGTTAGCTCATCAGGAAGACCAACTACTCACCAAGTGAAAAAAACTTAATCGCGAGTATTGATACAAAATGGGTTCTATAACAGTATTGTTTTGTTGGGTTGTGTACTTTAGAGGCGAACAGCCCTTTCGGCTGTTGCCAACATCAAAGGCCCCTACCCAACCTACAGTATTACGGTTAATTTGCCGGATATGATATCATTAATACCCGATTTAGTAGAGGCTCTGTTAATTCAGTATGATTTTGACCTTGGTTGTGACACTGCCGAACAACTCGTTTCTCGGTGGCAAAGCAACTATACAGTCGAGTGGCTACCTTTAGCAGTAGTAGAAGCATTGTATTTAGGACGCTACAAAGCTATCTGTGTTCAGCAGATATTGATAATATGGCAACGCCGTGGTCAGCCAGTTTATCATTTCAACTCCGAATTTCAAAATATTATTACCCGAAATATTCTGACAAATTTAATATCTCAGGCGGATACTCAGAACTTAGAAAAACAGACAACCCCTTCAGCCTCCGAATCAGAATCTCCTGAGTTGTCAAAAGCAGAATCTCCACCCTCAAACCCCTTTGAGCCAAAATCAACAAAAGTCGATCGAGACCCAGTTGAGCAAATTTCGATACAACCAGCTCAGTACAATATCAAACACACCGACTTTTATACCAAGCTAAAAGCATTTGCAGAAAAAAGTGAAAATATGCGATCGCACATTTCCCCACCTGAGACATCTCAACCAACACAAATACCACAAGCAGGGGAAAGTCTGGAAGATTAATATATTTTGCTGGAAAATAGTAGTTATAATTGGATATTTTTAGTTAGGATTGATTTTTTGTGGTTGGCGATCGCTAGAATATCTGTTTTCTAAAACTACCAGAGCTGTTTTCTAAAACTCGTTGTTTATTTCAAACCTAACTTTTTAGCCAAATCTTCGTCGTATAAGGCTTTATCCCAATTTCGAGCAGACTTAACTTGCTCAATAGTCAGATTTTGAACGCTCCTGAAGTCAGCCTGCAAGAGGTCAGCATTTTGGAAATTAACATTTGGCATATAAGCGTTGCTGAAATTAGCTCCATTGAGTTTAGCTCTCGAAAAGTCTGCTCTCTTTAAATCAGCATTTGATAAGTCTGCTTTTGAAAGATTAGCACCCTGAAATTGAACTTTTTGCGCATGAGTTTTATATAGCCTAGCCTCTTGAAGGTTAGCATTTGATAAATTACTTCCATCTAAATTTGCATTTGATAAATCTGCTTTTGAAAGATTAGCACCCTGAAATTGAGCTTTTTGCACATAAGTATAGTGTAGTTTAGCGCCTTGAAGGTTAGCTGTTGATAAATTACTTCCATCTAAATTTGCATTTGATAAGTTTGCTTTTGAAAGATTAGCACCCTGAAATTGAGCTTTTTGTGCATAAGTATAATTTAGTTTAGCCTCTTCAAGATTAGCATTTGATAAATTACTTCCATCTAAATTTGCTTTTGATAAGTTTGCTTGAACAAGATTAGCACCCTGAAATTGAGCATTTGATATATAACTTTTGTACAGCCTAGCGCCTTGAAGATTAGCTTGCGATAAATTAATTTTCGGTATGTAAAAATTGTCTAGATTTTTTCCAGCTAAGTGTTGCTTATTAGCAACTATAAATGTTATTTTGAGTGTTTGTCTATTTAAAAGAACTATTAACCCAATAACTCCAATACCGAGACAAGTAAGAACAGTTAAAGCTATGGTAAACCGCTCTTTTTGATTTTTTTCCTGCTGAATTTTCCTCTGCTGTAGTTCCCAACCTTGTTCAATAAAATACCTTTCCTCATCATCCAAATCATTAAAACGATTCTTATACCAATTTTTTATCGCCACATCTAACTGCACACCTTGCAACAATGCAGACTCATCTTTATTCACCTTATTCCACCGATCTATTTGGCTCCGTAGTTCTTCTTGCCAAGTACGAAACTCATTATTTTTCTTCATCCATCGATGTAAACGACCCCAATTTTCAATCAAAGCCTCATGAATAATTTCTACTGTCTCTTGCGATTTTTATGAGTTATAGTTGATTATAACTAAGCGAACCTTTTCACTATTAAGGTAAGTTATTAATTCCCAGTTATCTTCTCCTAAATTAGTACGATTTGCCACCCGGCGAGTATATGCCGTTCCTTTGTTTGGATTAATTAATTGAATAAAAATTCGCTCTAACCTTTTTCGCTTCTCATCATTTAACTGTTTATATACCTCCTCTGCATGATTAGCAATTGATTCTTTTACACCACCAATTTCTTCATAACTTTTGTGAGTTAATTTAGCATTAGTTTATTTTTTCCATAATTGCGTTAGAGTAAATTCTAACAAAGGCAAATTTTCAGCTTTATTACCTACATCCGCCAATATACGCTCAGTTAATCCTGCTTCAAAGAATAGAGAAAAGCTCTTATTTTCTATACTTACAAGACAATTTTTGGCTGGATATTCAATTACTTTTTTCAGTTCTTGCTGATTCATCAGCCCAATTTTTAAGTCTTTTTGATTTTGTAGTTCATCTACAAAAGGGCGATAGGAAAGAGCATGGTTTGACATCCTCCCACCACTAATTCGGAGTACCGAATATAGTGGGGGATTCCCAAGAATTCTTGGTTCGCAGTTCATTGAGCCGACTTAGAGAAAGAGCGTCTCCGTTCTTGAGCCAGAGGTCAGT
>JBARXI010000701.1:0-29075 GCA_049647275.1 Microcoleaceae cyanobacterium | reverse complement strand
GGTCAGTGAAACTTAGTACTGGCGAAGATACTCTGGGGGTAGCCCCACGGGAAAATAGCTCGATGCCAGGATTATTCTTACAAACAGCCTGTTTCTGAAATTTATTTAGAGACAGGCTTTTTGGTTTATAAATAAATATAAATAGCTAGGGCTTAAGATTTTTTCTGATTTTTTGATTTGATTAAATAAAAAACCCCTTTTTGACTGCAAAAAGAGGCTGAGTTACTAATCTGCTAAATTTATTATTATCTACAGATAGCGCGATTGTTTGCATTTAGTACTACCGTGCCTTCTACTCCATTGATGATAACTGGGTTGCCTGTACTAACTCTAAGTAGTCGGGGCTTTTTGTTCAGACACTCTGTAATCTCTTCTCCCCAAGCTTGCATCGCAGTAGTATACTCGGCTCTGTAACGTAATAGCTCATCTAGAGTAATTCCTGTGGGAATAGGAGGTAAATTACTAACAAAAACATCAGTGATTGGATTATCGGTACTGACACTGTTATCAACATCAATCTCAGTAATGATGGGGAAGTCAAAACGTCTGGGTAAAGTTCTGTAAGGAATAGAAATATCTGGTAGTGGTTGATATACTTCGGGGCCAGATTTATAGTCATAATCAGATGGTATTGCCAAGGCTGCTAGAGGTACATTTGCAACCACTAAAGCACACAAACTTCCTAATAATGTAGAAAATTTCTTCATTCTATTCTCCTAGTTTAACTTAATGGAATTTCAACTCACAAGTTAGTAAAAAAAACAGTAAGGGTAAAAATTTTTACCCTTTATTATTTTCATAAAATAACTCGTTAAGTCACAGTAAAACAGTAACGATAAAAACAGTAAAATCAGGTAAAATTCTCATACTCCACAAAAACATTTAAAATTAGATAGCATACGCTTTCAATCTTAAAATATCTGCTAATTATCTAGCTTTGTATTAGTATACTATATAACTTGATATAAGCTGTGAAGTTAATATTCGCTTGTGATAAGTTAATTCCGACTCAGAGCACAATATATACCTTAATCCTTGTATTTTGATAATATTCGTATAACCATAATAAAAATGTATAGAATCTATCAGTAGTCACATTAACATTGTTATAGTTCAGCTTTCTGCTCAAGTTTTATCTTTATCCTGTAAAGCATTTTAAGTTGATAAGCTGTTGTTTTAGAAACAAAAGTTTAAAAATAAATATACAAAATAAAAATATACAACAATGGAATTGTCTACAAGCATGACTATTCCCGTAGCACCTGCGGGATATAAATCAGGATTTGTTGGTATCATTGGACGACCTAATGTTGGCAAATCTACTTTAATGAATCAACTGTTGGGGCAAAAAATTGCTATTACTTCCCCAGTCGCTCAAACTACTCGTAATCGCCTGCGTGGTATTTTGACCACACCAACAGCCCAAATAATTTTTGTTGATACACCAGGTATTCATAAGCCCCACCATCAACTAGGAAAAGTATTAGTTCAAAATGCAAAAATAGCGATTCAATCTGTGGATGTAGTGTTGTTGGTAGTCGATGGGTCGGTAATAGCAGGAGGGGGCGATCGCTACATTATAGATTTACTCAACAAAACCCAGATTCCTGTGATTATAGGTCTGAATAAACTAGACCTACAACCTCAAGATTATCAGCAAATAGAAGATAGTTACGATCGACTTATCGCTCCCCACCCCTGGCAAATAGTTAAATTTTCTGCTCTTACGGGGGAGGGAGTTGAGGCACTACAAAATTTGTTGATTTCTCATCTGGAAACAGGGCCGTATTATTATCCTCCGGACTTAGTAACAGACCAACCAGAAAGGTTTATTATGGGGGAACTAATCCGCGAACAAATTCTCCTGCTGACTCGTGAAGAAGTGCCTCACTCAGTAGCGATCGCGATTGATAGAGTAGAAGAAGAGCCGACTATTACCCGTATTCTTGCCACTATTCATGTTGAACGCTCATCTCAGAAAGGAATTATCATAGGTAAAGGTGGTGGTATGCTTAAGGCTATTGGCAGTGCAGCGCGTCAACAAATTCAAAAGTTGATTGCGGGTAAGGTATATTTGGAAATATTTGTGAAAGTTCAACCTAAATGGCGACAGTCTCGGATTCAGTTAGCAGAGTTGGGGTATCAAGTTGAAGAATAGGAAAAATGGTAGTTCTGTATAAGTAGTGATTCGAGTCGATTTCACTCTCTTGTTATATAGTAATATAGCACTTTGCTGTTTTTGTCGGTCGAAACACTCCCTGTATCACTAGAGCAATAGCCATACCAGTATCCGGATTTTAAGGCTATTAATTCAGACTGCCTTGGACTTTTGTGCGATTACCATTGCCAAAGTCTTCAATAATACTAATTTAATAAATGTTTGCTACAAATACTTATAAATCATAAATCATTCATAATGTAGGTAGGGTAGCGGTCGGATTGGCGACGTAGATAAATCATCAATTTAGGAATTAGAAGGCAGGGCTGATAGTCATTTATTTTTGACTATTTTCATCATTTTTTTGTCTATCTAGAGCTATTTTTACTTCATTATTGCTAACCTGAAACTTGATTTGTATCTGAAATACATTAAAACCAAGTACTAGACATTATTCAATTTATTGATAAGATTCTTTTTTCACCCTTGGTCTAATACCAAAACGCCAACATTATGGAAGTAAAAGGTTTAAGCGGTGCCGAGAAAGTAATTCTCAAAGTATTAGCGGCGGTGCAATATTCAACTTTTGACCCTACAAAGTAAAGACTTTATATAGCAAAGAATGAGTTGGTTAGGACATAGAGTGATGATCGATCAAATATGGGGAAATGTTTTTCCTACTGTTCCCTGTTCCTTACTATATAATTATATGGTTGATTAACAATCATATAATTCTTGATTTATCCACAAGATACCAAAATCAACCTCTTGCATAAATTGAAAAATCTAACTCAAAATCAATAAAGAGTTAAAAATATCTATAGAACCCCTAAACGTATCTTTGTCAATGCTTTCGTTTTTTAGTTAGGAGTCAGGAGACAGGAGTCAGGAGATAAGAGGGAAAAGGGAAAGGGGAAAAGGGAAGAGGGAAAAGGGAAAAGGGAAAAGGGAAAAGGGAAGAGGGAAAAGGGAAAGGGGAAAAGGGAAGAGGGAAGAGGGAAGAGGGAAGAGGGAAGAGGATCGATCTGAAAAATTCCACAAAATACGCAAATTTTTCCTCAAAATTGATGCGCGATCAGACTGAACTATGGTAATTATATAAATCTCAAATGGTTTCTATAGAAGCAATAGGGGAAAAAGCGGATGCGACCCCGCGCCGTCGCACGGCGCAAGGGAACGCGCACCAAGCAGGTTGAAAATACGGCTCATACGGACTACACCTCCCACACTCCCCATTCTCCCCACTCTCTTTTTAAATATATTAAATAGATATTTAATGGGTTCTATAAATTAGACTGATTCGAGCGAATCAAAAATATCTCAACATCGTTACTTTACCCGATCGAACAACAAGTCTAATGATTGTTCATCCATTGATTTTAGGTCAAAAAATGTTTCAAAAATTGTATTTCCTGTTTGATTTATTCGGTTTTGTAAATTGTCTAGAAATTCGTGCAAACCGATTTGAATTATTTCTTCTAGGGTTAAATAATCCAATTCAGAACGCAAACGACCTAATACTTTTTCTACAGGATGTTTTCTCATACCTTGAGTGGGCCGAATAATTTGATAGAGCGATCGCTCTGCCTCACTCAAACAATATTGAATGGAGCGGGGAAACTCTCGATCTAAGATTAAAAATTCTACTACTCCATCCGGTGTAATTCGATGTTGTTGACGTTTCCGATACATTTCATAAGCACTTGCCGACTTTAATAATGCCATCCATTGCACCTCATCAAGTGGGGTACCAACATCTTTAACTGAGGGTAATAAAATATAGTATTTAACATCAAGAATACGACTAGTTTTATCAGCTCTTTCTAAAAATCTCCCCATTCTGCCAAAATGCCATCCTTCATTATGACTCATTGTCGCATCCATAATTCCAGCAAATAAATGCCCGCCCATTTTTACCTTCTCAAAAAATTCTGGTAATTGAGAAGTATTTAAACCACAATTAGCCACTTCTTTTACCATTAAATAAAATGAGTTAACTTGCTCCCACATTTCTGAGGAAATAATTTCCCGAATAGAACGAGCATTTTCTCTAGCACGGCGAAGACAGGAAAGAATAGAATTATGATACTTTTGATCAAAAGTGAGAAATTTAATTACATTTGCTTCTGTTACTTCGCCATAACGTTCTTGAAATAATGCTAAATCTCCAGTGGTAATAACTATCGGCTGCCATTGCTGAACTAAACTTGGAGAATCTAAAAGTAAATTCAGATTAACATCAACAAACCGAGCAATATTTTCCGCCCTTTCTACATAACGATTTAGCCAGTAAATTGAATCTGCAACACGACTTAACATAGTTAAATTTAATTTATTTTATTTGGAGTAAGTAAGAATTCAGAGAAGACACCAACTTTTAACAAGCTTGTACTAATAATTATAAGCAAGAATAAATTAACCAAACTCGATAAATACATCTCATAGTTCGTTCTCCTCAAAATTATTTTCCATGTTTCCATATAGCTAGCCAGACTATTGATTAAATCCTGGGTAACATTAGACCTCTGGGAATTAAAGATATAGATTTTTTGCATGAGTAGGCAACAGGGAACAGCTCCGTCAGGCAAAAGGTAAGATTTTTTACGAAAAAGGCACTAAAAAGGATTTTTTATGGTGACTTTTTCTTTCCTTAGCCGATCTAAATTAAAAGGTTTATTTATTTTCTACCAGATGTCTATTAGTAAAAATATTAATTCCCCCGATTGTCGCCAATTTCTCCTGGTTAAAATTTGAGTTTAAAATTCCTAAATTTTAGGATAATTTTAATCAGATAAAACCCAAGTATCTTTACTACCTCCTCCTTGAGAAGAATTTACAACTAAAGAACCTTTTTTCATCGCCACTCTAGTCAGACCACCAGGATGAACATAAATTTCTTTACCATACAAAATATAAGGTCGCAGATCGACATGACATCCTTCAAATGTCTCTCCAAATATAGTCGGAACTCTAGATAAAGATAGAGTAGGTTGAGCAATATAATTACGCGGATTAGCCTTAATCTTTTCTGCAAATTCTGCTCTTTCTTCCGCAGTTGATTGAGTGCCTACTAACATCCCATAACCACCAGCTTCATTAGCACATTTAACCACAAGTTTATCCAAGTTAGCCAATACATGATCTAACTGTTGTTTTTCCCAACATAAATAAGTAGGAACATTAGGTAAAATTTGCTCTTCCCCAAGATAATAACTAATCATTTGAGGCACATAAGCATAGATAACTTTATCATCCGCTACACCAGTTCCCAAAGCATTAGCCAGAGCAACACGACCATTACGATAAACATCCATTAAACCTGGTATTCCTAATAGAGACTTAGGATTAAAAGCCAAGGGGTCAATAAAATTATCATCAATACGCCGATATATCACATCAACTCGTTGCAAACCTTTAGTAGTTCGCATTTTCACATACCCATCAGCAACTACTAAATCTCTACCTTCCACCAACTCTACTCCCATTTGCTGCGCTAAAAATGAATGTTCAAAATAGGCAGAATTATAAATACCAGGAGTCAAAACTACCACATTAGGATTTGATAGATAAGAAGGTGCTAAATTGAGCAGAGTTTCTAATAAATAACTGGGATAATTATCAACAGGTCGAATCCCTAAAGCCGCAAAAATTTGGGGAAACGTACTTTTCATTACCCGGCGATTTTCCAACACATAAGATACACCAGAAGGGCAACGTAAATTATCTTCTAAAACATACCATTTACCGTCTTTATCCCTAACTAAATCTGTTCCCGTAATATGACACCAAATTCCTGACGGTGGTTTTAATCCGATACAAGGTTTGAGAAATCCAGAAGCAGAATTAATTAACTCTACAGGAATAATTCCATCTTTAATAATTTTTTGTTCCCCATAGATATCTGCAATAAATAAATTTAGAGCATGAATTCTTTGCTTCAAACCTGTTTCTAAAAAATCCCATTCTGACGCAGAAACTATACGCGGTACAACATCAAAAGGAAAAATACGTTCCGTGCCTTGACTATCACCATAAACATTAAAAGTTGCCCCAAGCTTCATCATCGCAGTTTGTGCTGCTTGTTGTCGCATTAATAGTTCCCCTCTAGAAAGGGAATTAATTCTTTCTATCAGTAGATTAGCTTCAAGGCGAGGTTGATTTTTGCTGATAAAAAGTTCATCGTAGAATTGACCAGGCTCATAAGAATCAAATCGCACAGTTTTTATTTATAATTTCTTAACTACTTGATTGTGATTAAACTTTAATTATTATATGACTAACTGTAAAATTTATATAATTGGATAACAATTGTATAAGATTGTTATTATATATACAATTAAGTACAAAAAAATTAGCTCTAAAAATTATGGCTTACAAATGCGAGCTTGGTAATGGCCAACAAGTTTATATTGAAAATCAGGGAATGCAAACTGTGGTAACTCTTGCTAGTGGTGGCCCTGGTCAACAACAACAGGCAAGTACAGGGTTTAAAACAGGTAAATGGACTGTTCCACCCACTTTATTTAAAACTGCTAGTGGGGTAGTATTGCAAATAGAGTCAGAGCAGGGACAGTCTTTTGTGCAGTTGCAGGCAGGTGGAATAAGTACGATGAGTGGCACACCTGCTTTGAGTGATGCTCAGGTTTTGTCAGTGCAACAGGTAGAGGCTACACCAAGCCAAGGTATGCCACCAATGGAGCCAATGAAACCAATGGAGCCAATGAAACCGATGAAAATGGGTGATATGGAAATGAATATGAACCCAATGGAGATGCGGATGGGTAATATGTCAATGCAAATGGGGTCAAGTTCATCGGCAACTTCGGGAAAGCGTTTTTGTTCTCAATGTGGAGCTGCTGTAACATCAAGCGATCGCTTTTGTGCCAGTTGTGGTTTTCAGTTGTAATTTTCATCAGCTCATTTAATCAGATAAAATATTAAGGGGGATATCTCACTTTCGTAGGTTGGGTTGAGTTACCTTAGTGCAGCTTATCCTCCGGATAAACCCAACTCTAGGGTTAGTCTGCTAACTAACGCTGACCGACCTACCCAACCTAGTTCAAATAGCGATCGCTTTTGTTCGAGTTGTGGTTATCAGTTGTAATTTTCATCAGGCAATTTAATCAGATAAAATATTAAGTATATGGGGAGTTATTTTTGACTCCCCTTCAATAGATAAGCGATAATCAAATACTTTTATGGGAGCTTTTTTTGTGATAAAATTCCGAAACCTCAAATATTTATCAAAAAACCGCCTCAAGGCAAAAATTGATCGTATTTTTTCCTATGTTTGATGTTATTCGGATAATTTTAATAGTAGAAATAAATCAGGAAAATAGACTATGAAAATCGATATTGACATAATGACTAAATATTTACACAGAATGCGAAATCAACCAGGATGGGCAGCTCTCAATGAAGTTGGCACATCTGTAAATATGGATAGAGCCACATCTAGACGTTATACAAAAACAGCAGAAGACTGGGAATTAATTGAGCGTCAACAGTTAGAAAATCAACCTACTCAAATTCAAGCTACTAAGAAATTAATGAAATTAGAGCCTGGGGAAGTCAGGAAAATTGTACAGGCAAATTGTCAGGAGTTTGATGTTTAGAGATTGATATTTTGCCTTACAGCCATTTAGCAGACATATATATATATTTTTATTTTAGATAGTCTGACTTCCATAACTACCAGTTAAAATTTTAGCATTTCCTGTCTATCAGAGCCATCAAAACAGATAGATAATTGCCTGAAATTTATTTTTTTATTTATTGTTGGTCTAAGTATGGTTGTAGGACAAAAATTGTTCTAATTGTTATAGCAAATTAATGCCCCACCCCTACAGTTTTGTTTTTACGCCGCCGTAGTTTCAACTTGCCAATCTTCAGAACTTAAGCTAAACCTTTCAATAGCTTTTAAACAAAATGAATTAATATAATTAGCAGACAAATTTACCTCAATAAATGCCCCATTATTCAGTTCTCTATTGTATCTGAATTTTTGATTATTCCAATTCACTAAACGGGGATAGTCTCGAATAAGTTCTTGAAACTTATCCTCATCTAAATCAGCAAGAATATTCATCGTAGTTTCCAAAACATCGCGCCAACTTTTAACAGAATATTGTTTGTTAAGTAAGGACAAAAATTTTGGTTTTGTGCCTCTAACTATATCCTCAATAGTGTCTTTTTGAGTTGCATCTCCAAAGTAAGGCCATATTTGCAAACAAATGTCTGCTAAATCTTCCGATCGCTCCTCAATATCTTCTTTTTTCCAAGTTATTTTTTCTTGAAAATACTCATTTAATTTCAGTTTACTTTCTAACAAAATATTTCTTTTTTTGCTAAAAGGATAATTATAAAGTTCAGAATTATATCCCGTTAAAGTTAAATTTCCCAATGTATGTAGTAAGAGTTCGTGAGTCATTTCCCAATCTTCTCCTAAAGATTTTTCCCAATTTTTATTGAGCTTTTGAGGCATAATATGTTCTATAGAAAGATTATCAAAAGATATCCCTTCTTTGTGACAAAAAGATTTTTCAATTGATTCTAATATCAGTTTAGCTTTTTCTGCTTTAACCCTAGTACCATAAAGCTCCATCTCTTTTAACCTCGATTTAAAATCCTCGTCTCTGGGATATTTCTTGCCAGTTAAAATACTTCTTAATCCCTCCATAAAATTCCCATCTATTTTTTGTTTTATTTGACTGTAGAGAGAAGGAAACATTTTATTCAGAGAGTTAGTGGGAAGGTTACAGACAAAACGCCGAATAATAAAATTTTCGAGAATTTTTAAGACTTCCACAAACTCATCAGTAGATAACTCCCCTTCGATATAATCATCATAACAATTGAGCAAAAAAGGATAAACCGTGGTAACTTCTAAACGTTTCAGGCGCATTAAGCAAGCACTAATCAATTTATTTGTTTCCTGACTAGGCTCAATTAGTTTCTGATAATAATTAGCAAATTTAGTTAAGTCTTGCAGAGATTCTAAAGCATTTTTAGGATTAATTTTATCCTTTAAAGTAAAATAAACTTGGTCTTTTTTTACTTCCGCACTACCTTTCATCAAATAATGACGAATACATTCAGTTAAACCCTCGCCTAAATTACTTTGCATCGGCTCCCAATATTGAGCATAAATTTCATCTTGTTGATCAACATGAATTTTCATAAAAAAGTAATTTCTAATTAAGTCAGCTTGACTTAAAGCTTTTCCTTTAGCGTTTAAACTTTCAAAAACTAAGTAAGGATTTTCGTCTTGATCTAAAGTAATACTAACTAAAGAAAGACCGCTAATAATTGCCGTTTTAACTGAAGTTAACTCAATTTCTATGAAACGTAATTTTTTGTCAAAAAAGCGATAACAATCATTAATTAAAGTTTTTTCAGAATTAGGTAAACCTTGATCAATAATCTGATTAAAATCAAGGCGATCTAACTGAGTAGGTTGTAACTTATATCGTTCTAAACCTTTTTTGAAACGATTAATTAGAATAGTTTCATTAATTTCTTGTCCTAGTTCTTCTTCTTGATTTTGTTTAGCGCGATCGCGAATAACAGCCAATAAAATTAAAATAGTAGTTAATCTTTGTTGCCCATCAATTAATAAATATTTAGACACCCCTTCAGGCACAGAATTAGTCTGCATAGTCACAATAGAACCCATAAAATGAGGTCTCATAATTTCCTGTTCTGTTAGTTCGATTAAATCCTCCCATAAACTTTCCCATTGTTGACGTTCCCAGCTATAAGGGCGTTGAAATAGGGGAACGACATATTGTTGAGTTCCTTCTAAAATTTTTTGTAGTTTAGTTTCTGAAGCTTTCATAAAAACCCTGATTCTTTACCTTTGAGAACTAGGCTTAGAAGTCAAAACCAAGTGTAAACGAGCATGAATCAAACTTAAGTCCGCCAAACCTAAATCTAGACTCCCATCCAAAACCACTCCAGTATTCACAATGCGGTCTAATAACTCTAACACAGAAGGACTTTCAGACTTTTCTCCAGGATAATACTCTCCCGACTTGGGCAACAAAGTACCAATTTCACCCAAATCTAAATTCAAATCTTCTGGATCAATATCAAACACCTCGCACAGCTTAATCACCTGTTCCTCCAACTGCTGCAGACTTTCAGCCGCACGTTCTAATTCTTCATCACTGAGCATTTCGGCATCCATCCGCCGAATTACCTGAGCCTCCATTAATTGCCGTAGCAACTCAATGACTGTTAACAACAATGGAGCTAACCCTGCTTCAGAATTACTTTGAGATTTGCCAATAGGAATGATTGGAGATTGTTCTTGAGGTGTTTCTGGGGACATAAGAAATAATCATATCCTGCTGAAAAAGCATTAAATTATAGAACTTCGCTCTGACATGGTTACAGTCAGGAGGCAATAGTAATTTGTTAAAACCTAATAGACCTCTCCAGAAATTAGAATTTAACAACTGTTTTATCAATATTTCGGGTTAATTATCGGAGATGTCTAATATAAAAAGCTCTGTTCCCTCTTCCATGTGCGAAGTGCTATACTACCAACGTTGCAAAGCCTGCCATCGAACAAACCGCCATTGTTGAAGTTCGCGTTGAGCCAAAACTTCAGTTCTAGCAACCCGCATTCTAGCTCTTTCAACTGCTCGATTATTTCGGCCACTAAGAGACCGACAAGACAAACAGCCACGAACAGCCTTACTACTAAGAATATGTTTGCTAGTTTTAATTTTTATTCCTGTATCTAATGTCATTTTTTACCGTTACCGTTATGATGACCATTACTTTGAGAATGACCATTAGTATGATATTGGTATTGATCTTGATTGCTCCTAAGTGCTTGTATCTCTGATTCTAGAGAAGTAACTCGGTCAAGAAGTTTTTGATTTGCCTCCATCAGAGAATTGCTTTGACTGCTGAGATAGGGGTCACTTTCCCACCAATTAATCCCTATTTCTCTAGCTTTATCCACAGAAGAAATTAACAGACGAATTTTAATACTGAGAAGTTCTGTTGAACCCACAGAAACAGAAATATCTCCGGCAATTACAATTCCCTTATCCAGAACCCTTTCCAGGATATCTGCTAAACTAGAACCGTTGGTTGCTGTCGCTAATGTATTGTTAGTTTTGGTATTCATAAAAGACCGTTTGTAAACTACATATTAAAGGCTGAATACCACCATGAATGTAAATTCATAGTTTCCTCAGTATTTCTATATCTTATCTTATCAACATCGTTACATTACTTCTGAGTGCGACGGCGACTACTCTGTCTCGCAGTTTTCTTTTTAACTTCAGTGGGAAATAAATCCTGTAGAACTTCTTGCAGTCGCTCCATAGCTTCCCCCCTGGGTAAACTAGCTCGCGATATTAATATATCAGCACAAATATCTTGAAAATAAAGGTCTTGAGCATTCACAGGAACATTATGATCGTGACAAACCTTACTAATAATTAGACACGAACGTAAACCGCCTAATTTTTCTTCCCCTACTTTTGCCCGAAAAGTACGGACTAGATTAACTATAGTTTCGGCTTTTTTAGGGTCTATACCTGTTTGCTTAATGACTATTTCCTGCTCAGTTAAAGCATCAGGTTCTACCATATTAATTGTTACTACCCGGTCTAATAAAGCATCTTGAGTAGCATGAACTCCGCAATATTCTTCAGAGTTGGAAGTTAAAATTACTCTAAACCTGGGATTAACCTGAATATATTCAGAGCGGTCTTGGTTGGGTGGCAAAACCAACATTTTCTCTTCTAAAATGGAGAGTAAAATATTATTCACTTCTGGACGAGAGCGATTAAATTCATCATAAACTAGAGTAAAACCTTCTTTGCAAGCTAAGGTTAACCTAGAATCAATCCAATGATGTTTCAGTTCATCCTCAACTTTTAATACTGTGTGGATATAATTGTCCACAACTTTTTTCCTAGTATATCCTGACTGATTACCTATTAAGTCTGAGGTTTTAAATTCATCATCCCCAAACATTAAAACAATGGGTTGGCGACGTAGATGAGCAAGGTGTAATGCGAGAGTGGTTTTGCCGACTCCTGCTGGACCGCGCAAATGTACTGAATAGCCAGATTTTAAATAACGCAAAGCGCGTTGAGCTACACGCTCGACACCGGGGGTACTAATAAATTGTTGAGGTGAGACATTAAGTACAGTAGTCATTTCAGTTATCAGTTATCAGTTATCAGTTATCAGTTATCAGTTAGCCTCCTGCGGAGGAGCTACGCTTTTCAAGTTAATTGGTATAACAAGACCTCTATAGTACCAATAATCAAGGATGAAAAAGAAGAAGTAATTATTAATTATTAATTGTTAATTGTTAATTACTAATACCCCAAAGTAATTGTTTGGAATTTTGATTGTTGTGGTATTGATTTTCTAGCTTGAGGTTTTTCTGGTTTCTTGTTTGTTAATTTATTTATGTTGACATTATTAGATTTAATGGGTTGCTGGAGTTGATTATTTAATTCTTTATTTGTTTGTTCATCAAGAATAGCAAGACGTTCTTTTATTTGATGGCATCGCCTTTCTAAATTTTGCAGTTCTTTTTGTAAACGTTCTTTTTCAACTACATTTTTATACACGGTTAAATATGTAGTTGCTTCAGAACGTTTGCGAGGCATACTGCTAATTTTTGGTGGAATTTTTCCACGTTTTGCTGAACGGTACATAGTTAATGAATTAGTTAGTTATTTAGTTAGTATTTGGAAGATTTTTCTGAACAGAAGTCCTGAGAAAAAAAATTAACAAAATTAATCTTATTTTCTATCAGAATAAATAATTAGCTGCTCCTTTAATTTGTTCGATAGGTTCAATTGAACGAGGTAACATTGGCATACAAATAACTTTTGCCCCCGGAAATTTATCACGAGGAACAACTCTACCAGATGTAAAACAATTTAAAACCACATAATTTTGAGCTATCTCCATTTCTGCAAGAGATTTATAAAGACGTTCAGCTTCGGCAATAACCCCAGTCTGGGGACGTATTACTCCAATAAATTCTGTTTTTTGTGAGTCTTTAAGAATTTTTTGCGCTTTAACCACCCGTTGCCGTAAAGTTCTTAAACGCCCCATAAATTCAGTTCTACCAATAATATCTTGATATTTTATCCATAGTTTAAAAATCCAACTCAACCAATCTTGCATGGCACTGGGCATTTCCAGAAAACGTAATAAATGACCAGTGGGAGCAGTATCTAAAATAATTAAATCTTCTTTGTCTTCCTCCAACAATTCAATTACTGTTAATAAGGATAATATTTCATCAATACCAGGCAAAGCTTGCTCGACAATTTGACGCCATCCCTTGGGAGCAAAAGCAATTTCAAAAGAGGCTGAATTATCGGGTTTTTCCCCACTCATCATTTCTGCTAATTCCCACAAATAATCGGCTCGAAATTGGTCAAGAACTTGATTTGCTTCTACTTCTTGTCCTTTTAGATTAGAATTAATCACAGATGCTTCATGGCCTAAAGTTAGACCAAAAGCATCTCCTAAAGAATGGGCAGGGTCTATAGAAACTGTCCGAATTTGACTGTCAGGATGTCGTTGTGCCATTTCCCAACCAATGGCAGCAGCTACAGTGGTTTTTCCTACTCCTCCTTTTCCCCCAATAATTAATAAACGGCGACCTTCCTCCAGGAAGTCTGGAAAACCAGGGAAAATTTTTTCTGGCCATTTGATATCTACTGCCCCAGAAGTTGAGGGTTGTTGATTTTCTGCTGGATAAATTTGATTGCTGAGAGTTTCTAGGGCAGGGATACCTAATGGTTCATCTTTTTGTTGAGGTATTAAAAATACAGGTTTTTCGGCAGCAAGTTCCATAAACTGACTAATTAACTTTCCCTGTTCCTGGTAGCGATCGCTATTACTATCTTTTTCTATAACAATTTGATTCACAAAAATACCACCGTAAGGAATTTTCAGATTTTCCAAAGAATCTAAAAATCTCCTGGTCTCCTGAAAACTCATAGGTTCGGGTAGTGTCATAACTAAACAAGCGGTATTAGGCGACTTTTGTAATAAATGACGACCTGCTGCTAATTCATCCTTAAGATTTTGTAATACTTCATCGGCCTCATCTGGTGTATAATTACCCGCGAAACTTTCTTTAATATATCGATGTTTCTGTTGAAAAAGTTCTAGGGAGTTGAGTAGGATATCCAAAAAATCCATTAGTCGGAATAAGTTGAGAGTATGACCGCTTGGAGCCATATCTACTACTACTCGATTGACTACTTTTTCGTTACACAGTCGTTGGATTTCCAGTAAACCCATTAATTCGTCTAATCCTGGCCAATCTAAATCCCAGACTGGGGTGAGGTCTTCCCCTTCTACAAAACTACCTCGTTCTACAAGTAGTTCTAGGATATGACCGTAACGTTGTTTAAATTCTTCGAGTAGGAGATTAGCATCTAAAGCTCTGACTGAGAGATTGGGTAAACTATCTAAAGACCTTGGTTTATCTGTAACTTCTATCTGAAGAACATCTCCTAAAGAGTGGGCTGGGTCAGTAGAAATTAACAGGATTTTTTCATTAGGGAATTTTTTTGCCCACTGGCAAGCAAAAGCACAAGAAGTTGTGGTTTTTCCCACACCTCCTTTGCCACTAAACATTGCTAAGTTTAGGTTATCAAAAAGTTCCATCAGTTTTTTTATGGATAAAAGGGAACAGGGAATTCAGAAATTTTTTTATTTCAATTAAAAAGTTTATCTATTTAGTTTTCAACAGCCTTTATTCTAGAATATTTTTAAATTTTATTAGAGTAAATATTTTTTTTCTTTATTATCTCTGGTTAAATAGTTATAATTAGAGCTTGTAGTAGGGCTTCATGCCTAATAATTATTCGTTTAGAGAAATATACTGGTATGGTTCAAGCATTGATAGTTTTATCTTTTATTGTTCTGGAAATATATTTAGGAATTGGTTCATTGGTGACAATAGAATACAAAACATCTGGATCTAAATCTGCGCCATTTTCCCAGTAAATTGTTCCCCATTCAGGATTAAGTTTGACAGTTTTAAAATAATTGATGTCTTGTAATTTGGCAAAAATTCCAGTAAATTCTATTAGCTGACTAATATCTAGAATGCCCTCTTTTCCATCTTCAAATTTCAGATAAAGTAGATGGTTTTCTTGATGATTAACTTCGATAATGTCTTTTAACATAATTTACTCTAAAGGTTCAATTTTTTCCAAAGGATTTTGTTCTCTTGCCCGTTGCCAGTTCTCTAATAATTCTCTTTGATGAATCGCTGCCCATTCTATTACTAAACCAAGAATTCTGGGGGTTAATCTGCCTTCAAGAATAGAAAGGTTTTCTATATCAATCAGAGCTTTTTGTTGATTATAACGAACGTGAAAATGAGGAGGTGGATGGTCGTTATAATACATGGTAATAATAATTCCTAAAAAACGACTTATTTCAGGCATAAATGTCAGTAAACTAACTATACTTTTCAACTAACACCATCAAATTCTGGGAGTTGATGACCTATTGCCACACCAATAAGTACCCACTCTTCTAATACTTCCAATAATTCCTGACGACATTCTTCTAGAGTATTACCAGTTGCCCATACTCCATTAGCGCCATAAATTTAACCATAAAGACCCTCTTCCTCTTCTAGTATTTCATAATTAGCGGCTTGCATTGCTTTTTCTAGATATTCTTGAATCATTAATTAATATCTCCTTTACTAAAAATTATTGGGTGAGCTGTTAGAAAATTCGTGGAGCAAAACCCAACCTATAATCTACTATTTTGTCATTGCGAGGGGGATGGAAAAAGTTGTTTCAGTGGTCTTTCAAGTATCCCCCCGAAGCAATCTCATTAGCCAAAACTTAAACGAAGAGATTGCTACCCTACGGGAAGGCTTCGCCAACGGCTAATTTAATGTTTTTCTTAAAAGCTTAACTCATTTATGACCGCCTCGCAATGACAATATCAATTATAATTTCTTGATTTAGATTATTTCTAGTAAAGAACGAAGAGCAAAACCCAACCTATAATCTACTATTTTGTCATTGCGAGGGGGATGGAAAAAGTTGTTTCAGTGGTCTTTCAAGTATCCCCCCGAAGTAATCTCAGTAGTTGAGGCATTGGAAAATATTAAAGATGCCATAGAATCTTATTTATAATATATGGAAGAGTTAAATTCAGATGGTGAGTTACGTTATGTAGAAACAGTAGAAGGTCGTTATGCCTAACATTCCAGGAATTAAGCACTTAAGAGAGGTTAATGCTTGTTAAAAAGCTGGTTTTGCAGTTGTTAGGCAGGGAAAACACATTATTATGAGTAATGGAGAGCGGATAATTACTATTCCTAGAGCAAATCCAATTAATGCTTATACTATGGGTGGGATAGTTAGAGATTCTGGTTTAACTGTTGAGGAGTTTATGAGTCTTTTATGAATGAGCAAGACTAATTAAACTCACTGATAACTAATTACTGACTGAGGTGACAGGTATCAAAATGCTCAAATAAAGAAAATTCGTAAAACGGAGTTTCCAAAATTTTTTTCTGTTGACGGCTGAAACGCTTATATGTTATATTCTACAAGTCTCTGTGCGAGAGAAGATAATAGCGATAACCCCCTCCCGCGCGACGCGACAACCATAGCCCTGCGTCTTTCCATTCGTCGAAATTCCACCATACCCAATGCTTCCCCCCTATCCAGCGTATGTCATATCCTCCGACTGGGAGATGCCCCGTGTAATGCGTACTACTGAAGGTTAATTCATTGTAGCTCAACCATTTGTCTCCTTTTCTCCATCCTACTTTATCTCCAAACTTTTTCCATACTTCTCTATCATACTCTTTTGTTCCACCCAAACCCTGATAAATTTTTTTCTGTACAGAAAAGCCAAATTTACCATCACTACATTTTACCCAAAGCTGGTCAATTGTGCGGAGGTCTATACAAGGAAAATTTTCTATATCTTCTACGTCTAAATATCCTTTACTTTGTCGCTCTGCAACTTTCAACATACAACGAACAGTTTCCATATCTGCCTCTTTCCACTCCCCATTTGCTAGAAAGTTACGGAGTTTTGTATAGTCTACATTTTTGTCAGAAAGTAATTCTATTTCATCATTTGTAGGGCTAGTTTCAGTAACTTTTTCCGTGGAAAAAACTTCAGATTTTGATTCTGATTACTGAGGTAAAAATTCTTCTTCAATCGCTGCAACATCCTCATCTCTCAATCCTAAAAGTGACTGAATTTCCTGCAAAGTTTCCCGTTATTTTTCTGTAAAAGGATAAGACTTTTCAACTGCTTGAATAAAGATTTCCTCATAACGTTTTAACTTTTTACGAAACAGAATATAAGGTTCCATTTCCTCAGTTTCAATTACCTCAGCTTCCTCATGAGATAATTCAATACCCTGACGTAACTCATCTAATAAAAAACGATTGAGAAAATCTATATTGCCATTATTTTTCTGCAATATTTCCTGCACCTTGCGACGATATTGCAATTTCGGCTCGTCTTGGGGAGAACTTGCTAAATAAATTCGATAACCTTCTTTTACAGGTGCAAATTGAGGAGTCATTGCCGGAGATTCTTTATGTACTTTTTCACTCACATATTGATGCAATTCATCCGCCGAAATTTTGCCATTATTATCAGTATCCGCTGCCCCAGTTTTAATTCCTTCAACTATATATTTTGTATAGATAGATAATTCCGAACCTTCCGACTGAAAAGAACTTTGAGTAGAACTAGAAGACATCAAAATCGCTCTACCTTTACCCCCTAATTCTGCTTGAATATCTATATTTTCATCCCCTTTAGCAGTCATTCCTTTAGTAAACGCGCCACTATAACAACAGTCAAGAATCACAACAAGACGTTGGGAAAAACTATTATTCATTTCAGTTTGCAGAAAACTAGCACCTACAGCAGTCGGCGTGACAATTCCCCGTTGATCTTTGCGAGTTTGAGGAGTAGCTAAAAATAAATTACCTTCTCGACTTTTAACTCCATGACCAGAAAAATAAAATAGTAAAACATCATCCTTATTCCGGTTAGCAAACAATTCATAAATTGCCTCTTCTATCTCTTGACGATTGGAGTTTTTCAACACCTTAATATCATCAAAACCTCCCATTTCCGAATTACCTAAAACTTCCTTCATTGCCTCAACATCTTTCACCGCACTAGGCAAAGCTGGAAATTCTGGGAGGTATTCACTCACTCCAATTAATAGAGCTATTTTTGCCATGAAAAAATCTCCTTAGAAGGTATCTATAAAATAAATCTTAAGGGATACTCGAAGATTACTTTTTGGTGGGTTACGGCGCATCACAGAGCCGACTATCAAATTTAACTATAAAGGGTGCGCCTAACCCACCCTACACAAGAATTGAATATTTTATTTACAGATGTCCTCTTAGCTTTTCAGAAAATTGTCTACTTCTGTCAAAGCTTTATTCAAATCTTCCAACCTACTAATTTCAATATCTATCTTTCGACCATTACCTTCAGCCTTAATTTTAATCGTCTTACCATAGAGGCGATCGCCTAAATATCTAACTAAAGCTTTGAGATTTTTAGGATTAATTTCTGCGGTGAGAATTCCTACTAAAAAACCGCCGATACTTTTAGCCCCAGGTTCGGCTTTTTCTATTGGCATTAAATCTACATTTTGTACGCCATCAAATTCTTTAATTTCCGACAAAATATTCTCGGTATCTGTTTGAAGCTGTTCCTCTTCTAATTGTGTGTCAGATAGAGTAATTGTTAGTTGAATATTTTCTTCCGATTTTTCTATAACTACAATTAGTTAAACCTTTATTGTCGATATTTTTGAGGCTACAGAAAATACCAATAGCTGTGGCAATAAGAGAATGGTCGCTAGCATGGTCGTAACCTACTGGTGACATTTCTCTTCTGAATTTTCCTTGATAATAATATGATTTTGCTTTAGCATAAATGGGATTTTCAATTATGTGGAGATATTCATCCCAAGTAGCTAAAACCCATGTATCTGTTGGAATTTTTACTTGTAAATTTGTCATAAATAAAATTACTTTTAACTAATACAGCAGTTTTGAGGTCAATTAACTACATAAAAAACTGAGGGCTAAAGTAACTATTCATCTTCTTGAAGCCTTTGTTCTTCTGCCGCCTGAATTGCTAATAAAAGCTCCTCTTCTTGCTCTTCAAAATCTTCTTCTGAAACCTCCCCCATGTCAAAAGCAAGTTGAAGAGCCAGAAGTTTTTTACTAAGATTTTCTGTATCATCTACTTCTGTATCAACTTGTTCTTGAATTTTTTTTCCTAACCAGATTATTCCTCCCAATGGACCAGTAAGAGGCAGAGTTAATAAACGGATAATCATCATAATTATGTCCTTAAATTAGTTTCCTGAGCAAATTGTCCTACCAGTTATTTTACTGTAGCAACTTAGTCAAGCTATTAGTTACAAAATTAGATTAACTGATATATCTTTGAAGTAGAGACTCTACTGCTAAATAATTATTTCATCTTAACAGATTGTTAAGATTAAGGTATTTAGCAAAATTAGATTACAATAATTTTTGAAGTACAAAATTATATATAAGTTTCGTTTTGGAAAAAAAATGGGCGTAACCTCATTTGATTTGTCACCTAACCTAACTAAGTCAAAAATGAACTATTAACTATTGAGTATGAAATCTGGTTTCTATATTTATGGTATATTCCCACTACCAGGTCCACAAAATTTAAGTTTACAAGGCTTGGATAAAGAACCTGTCAATCTTAAAATAGTAGATGAATTTGCAGTGCTGTACTCCACAGCCAAACAAGAGCGTTACCTGGCCAGTCGTCGCAACTTACTCAACCATGAAAAAGTCCTTGAAGAAGCGATGCATGCAGGTTATAGAAATGTATTGCCCATGCAATTTGGTTTGGTAGTTTTAGATTGGGATAAATTTTCACAAAAATTAACTCTTCCCCTTGCTGAGGCAATGAGAAAATTGCTGGCAAAATTAGAAGGTAATCGAGAAGTAGGAATTAAAGTATACTGGGAACCAGATGCAGAAATTCAAGCATTACTGGTAGAAAATCCAGACCTCAAAGCTAAACGAGACAAGTTAGCTGGAAGAAATTTAAGTATGGACCAGGTAATTCAGATTGGGCAAACTATTGAGCAAGAAATAAATCATCGTAAACAAGAGATTATTGAAATTTTCCAAACAACTCTGAATCAAATGGCAATTGAGGTAGTAGAAAATGACCTCCAAACAGCAAAAATGATTTATAATGCAGCTTATCTAATACCTTGGGAAGAAGAATCGGAATTTGCTAAAAAAGTGGAAGCTCTAGATAGCAAATTTGAGGGAAGATTTCGTATCCGTTATAATAGCTTTACAGCCCCTTATAATTTTACTCGTATAGAACAAAAAGATTAATTAAATAATCACCAAGTTGGGAACTGATTGATAAAATTTAGAAGCTAATTTTGACTTTTTTATACTGTTTAATCAATTGAAAAAAACTATACTTCTAATTTTTAGACGATCGGACTATCTAGTAAAAATAATTGATATGATAAGTCGGGTTTGCACATGAGTAGTAAAATGAGGTTGTCATTTTTTTTGTGAAGAAAACTACTATATTTTATCTCTTATCTACTATTATAATAAAATCTCAAACGAATTACTATTCTACCTGTATACCTGATTCTTGATTCAATTCTTATTTCCTTGACGGAAAATTATAAAAGTAGTTTAAATGCCGAATAATTCATCAACAAAAAAAGTTACTTTAACTATAAAAAAAATGAATTTAAGATTTGACTTAGGACAACTAATAGAACTAGCAAAAATCCTAGAAAAAAAAGCCGAAAAAGGAGAAGTAAAAACCTCCTATCAGGTACAGTCTCGGACTATGAGCAGTATTAGCAGTATACCGAGACGAAATAACATACCCAAAAAAAGAGATGTGAATACTGTTCGGCCTAATTCTACCAAAACACAACAGCCTCCCACAGAAACTAGACCTCAACAGCAAACTAACTTTACCACCCCATCCCCAGAGGCAAAATCAACACCTACCTCAAAAGATACCAGAGGTACAACAGAAAGTAGACCTCAACAGCAAACTAACTTTACTACCCCGTCCCCAGAAACAAAGTCAAGACCCACCTTAAAAGACATCGGGGGTATGTCCGAAATAATTCAAGAATTAAGAGAAGTTATAGAACTCCCACTCAAACGCCCAGATTTACTATCACAATTAGGACTAGAACCTGCTCGTGGAGTTTTGTTAGTTGGACCACCAGGTACGGGTAAAACTCTGACAGCTAAGGCCATAGCAGAAGAACTTAGACTAAATTATATTGCCATTAATGGACCGGAAGTGATGAGCAAATATTATGGTGAAGCAGAAGCTAGATTACGCAACATTTTTGCCAAAGCCAAAAAATCAGCTCCCTGTTTAGTATTTATAGACGAAATTGATAGTATTGCCCCAGACCGCAGCAAAGTCGAAGGAGAAGTAGAAAAGCGATTAGTCGCCCAATTATTAGGACTAATGGACGGATTTGTTGAACATCATGGTGTCCTAATTTTAGCTGCAACTAATCGTCCAGATCAGATAGACCCAGCTCTCCGTCGTCCAGGTAGATTTGACCGAGAAATTAATTTCCGTATTCCAGACCGCAATGGACGATTAGAAATTTTGCAGATTTTGACAAATGCTATGCCATTAGATACTTCCGTTGACTTGGGAGAAATTGCCGATTTAGCGGTTGGGTTAGTGGGTGCTGACTTAAAAGCTTTGTGTCAAAAAGCAGCTTATTTAGCTCTCCGTCGTCAAGTTCCATCCTTAGATAGTCCCACTCCAGAGGATATGAGTTTATTGCAAACTGATTTTATGACAGCTATTAAGGAAATAAAACCTTCTGTATTACGGTCTGTGGCGGTAGAAGTGCCTAATGTAACTTGGCAAGATATTGGTGGCCTTGATGCGGTAAAACAAAAATTGCAAGAATCAGTCGAGGGTGCATTACTTTATCCAGAATTGTACCAGCAGACCAAGGCAAAAGCTCCTAAAGGAATTTTGCTCTGGGGTGAACCGGGAACAGGAAAAACTTTACTGGCAAAAGCTCTTGCTTCCCAAGCACAAGCTAATTTTATTGCTGTAAATGGACCGGAGTTGCTAAGTAAATGGGTGGGAGCAGCAGAAGAGGCAGTAAGAGAACTTTTTTCTAAGGCTAGACAAGTTGCACCTTGTGTGATATTTATAGATGAAATTGATACTCTGGCTCCTGCCCGTGGTAAATTTATTGGAGATTCTGGGGTGAGCGATCGCCTAGTTGGTCAACTATTAACGGAATTGGATGGTTTACGCGACTGTACTCAAGTATTGTTGGTAGGAGCAACTAACCGTCCTGATGCTCTAGACTCAGCTTTACTCCGAGCGGGAAGATTTGATTTACAAATCAAGATAGACTTGCCAGATCAAGCTGGTCGTTTAGCCATTTTAAAAGTTCATAATCAAGACCGCCCACTGCAAGGGGTAAATTTGAATGATTGGGCAAGTTGTACAGAAGGCTGGAATGGAGCAGATTTGGCTTTGTTGACTAATCAAGCTGCTTTAGCTGCTATTCGTAGTTATAGTTCTCAAGGGATTAATTCACCGAGCAAAATTCGGATTACAAATGCTCATTTTACTACTGCTTACAATGCTCTGGTAAGTCAAAAAGAGTCTCATAATTTTAATTCTGATTCTGATTCTAGTAAATAGTTTTATAGTGGTTTTCACAAAAGTAGACTACAGAAACAATATTTGATAAATTAAAGACTGAATAGTTGTAGTTTATATTAATGAAAACCGCTATAAGGTTTTTAGTAGTCATACCTAAAAATGTAGGTTGGGTTGAACGAGTGAAACCCAACAAATTCTGTCGTTGGTGAATAAAGTTATGAATTGTCAATTGGTGACTAATTGCAGACCTGATAATGTGAGGGTTTTCAGTTGTTAAATTTATGGAATTGATACCCTGTTTCAGCAACGCCCAAATTATTACCGAATAATTAATAATTATTCAGTATTAATTAAACAATTAAGGTCTAAAGCCTCTCCTTTTAAGGAGAAAAAAGGGAAATTTTTCCTTTTAGGCAATCCTATCCGTTTTTAAGGAGAGGTAATTGTTAATTATTAATTGTTAATTATTAATTGTTAATTGTTAATTATTAATTATTGAATGCCATAACATCAAGCATCTAAAATGTCATTTTATGTCTACGCTTTTTTATATTTACCCAAATCATCCTTAGTATTACCAAAAGGTATGGAAAGGGAAGTGAAAATTATCGCCTATGAAAATCTCGCTGCTGTAGCTGAAGCAGATATATCTATTGAAGCAATACAGCAAACAGACGAAAAATTACTACAAGCAGTTTTAACCCACGACCGCGTAGTCAGAGAAATATTTCAGCAAACTTCTCTCATACCACTCAGATTTGGTAATGCTTTTGCTGCGGTGGAAAATATTATTAATCACTTAGAAAATTACCAGCAACAATATCTGACAACTTTGACTAAATTGCAAGAAAAAGTAGAATATACCTTGACTTTTTCTGCGGTTTCTCCTCCTTCCACTCTCGAAATTAGTAATGCTCGTGGCAAAGCCTATTTATTAGCTAAAAAACAACGCTTTCAACAACAACAAGCTTTTCAAAATGAGCAACGTCAACAGTGGGAAAATATACTTCAGTTAATTCTCAAAAATTATCCAGAAGCAGTCTATAAAAATAGCAACAATAGCACAGAAGGGGAAATTAAGCAAGTCTATTTATTGGCAAACCGTGAAGCCAAAGTTCTAAATACTCAACAACTTCCAACTTGGCAAGCTGAGTGTTCCTATTGGCAAATTACTTTGAGCGAGCCACTTCCCCCTTATCATTTTGTCTAACTTTTACTTCTCAAAGTAGTTGTCAAGGTTAAACAGATAATGTTATAATAATAAAAGACTTAAAAATATCTACAAATCAAATAATCTCAGCATTCTAATATTTACCAGCGTCTGCTTGAAAGTAAACTAAAAAATAATAGTTTGCTCAATCAACTTTAGACAACTGTTAAATTCATACTTCTAGCAAATAAAGGAATAAAAATTATGGCAGTAGAAAAAGTTAACTCATCTTCGAGTCTAGCTGAAGTTGTCGATCGCATTCTCGACAAAGGAGTTGTAATAGATGCTTGGGTACGTATTTCTTTAGTGGGTATTGAGTTAATCGCAATTGAAGCTAGAATAGTTATTGCTTCAGTAGAAACCTACTTAAAATATGCCGAAGCAGTTGGTTTAACGGCTCTAGCAGCAGCACCTGGAGAAACTATTAATACTTTAGATAACGATCCTATGGAAGTAATAGGAGTAACCGAACCTAGTGCTGCTGCCATTTATTAATAAGGCAAAAGTTTTTATGGCTCTCAAAGATATATGGGCAAAAGAGCGATCGCAGCGATTAACTGAAATTGCTGAACGCAAACTAGAGGTTGCCCAACACAGACAACAAACTCAAGCGGAACTTCGTGCTATCAGAGAAGAGCTTAACGTGGAAGCTCAAGTTATTCATACCATGTTACAGGAGTTTGTGACAAAACTTCACGAAACAGGTGCAGCAGAAAAACAGCAAAGACAACTGGAAAACGTTGAACGTCATCAACAAGTGCGGACACTTTTAGAAGAGTATGTTGAAGCACTGCGTTTGTATGGGCAGCAAGCACGTCAGGAGCGATTAGAAGAGATTGCTAACCGCAAACAAGAAGTGTTAGAACTGCTAGAACAATTCAGTTCTGATAGAGCGTTAATGGCTCAGGAAATGACTGAAAAATTACAACGCTTCCGAACTAATTTGCATGATTATGTATGGGGTTCTCAAGTGGATAGAGACTTTAAGTAAAGGATTAAAAATTATGGCAGTAGAAAAAGTTAACTCATCTTCGAGTCTAGCTGAAGTTGTAGATCGCATTCTCGACAAAGGAGTTGTAATAGATGCTTGGGTACGTGTTTCTTTAGTAGGTATTGAGTTACTCGCAGTTGAAGCTAGGATAGTTATTGCTTCGGTAGAAACTTATTTGAAATATGCTGAGGCAGTTGGTTTAACTGCTTTAGCAGCAGCGCCTGCAGTAGAAACTGTTGATGTGAGTGAAATAGGAGAACCGATACCAATGAGTTCACCTAGTTTAGTATAAATCAAGATGGTTCAGTTAATTATTTCGCACTAATCGCCTGATAGAGTGTCACATTGTATTAGATATCTCTGATAATTAATTTGTAATCATTGTAAAACTATTATTAAACTTTAATTTTCGGAGATGTCTCTTTTTCAACCTTTCTAAATGCAATTAACTATAAGTATAGCGGCGTTGCTGAATCAAGGGATGAATTTTTTTTGAGCTGGTAAATCTCATCTTTAATACTTCTAACTTCTTTTTTCTCCAAGCCTAAAATTCATCCCACAAATATGCAACGCCGAAGTATAGCAACTCCCATACTGGTGAAGTACAAAATTCTAGGTTTTAGGGAATACCGTTTCGGGGAACAGCGGTGCGACCCCGCGTCGGCGGCAGACGCAAGCGGTCGAGGGATGGCGCAGGTTTCCTGCGCCATGGGAACGCCGACCAAGAGAGCGGTCGAGGGATGGCGCAGGTTTCCTGCGCCATGGGAACGCCGACCAAGAGAGGGAATGCACACTCCTGTGAGGGAACAGGAAAGAAAAAATACAAGTGTACCGCAGTAGCCTGAGAAACGCTATACACACATTTTATATACTATCCTCAATTAGATATTATAGAAATATCATAGCTTTCGATCAAACAAATATAAATACCTATAGATAGATGCTGATAAAAGTTATTTGAGTCTTATATAAACGGTATAAAATATCCTCAAAATTTTTGACATATAATGTAAGTTAATTTTGTATAATTACTTAATTCATTAAAGGAGTTTGAGATGAAAAAAATCAACAATCGGCGAAAATTAGAAGATTTCCCATCTATTGTCAATCCCCTGAAAAAAACGACTGATGCAGTGGAAAATTTTCCTGAAAAGTTGCCCACAGAAAATTTATATTCTCTCAAAGATATACCAAATAAACTTACAGACACTGTAGAAAATGTCACAGAAAAACTACCTTTACCTGGTTTCAGCCCCTTTATGGGAATTTTTAATTATATCAAAAACTTTTTGACATTCATTTTTTCCGTAATTAGCAATATATTATCAGGAGTAAAAACACTATTCCAACTTTTCATGGTCATTCCGATAAAAATTTATTTATTTACACTTAAGGCGCTCGGAACAATTTGGTCATGGATAAAAGCTATTGTCAAAGCTTGTGTAAATCTAATTATCAAAATATATGAATTTATAATTGAAACAATTAGTAAAATCTTTTTAGGGGTAAAAATATTATTTCAAATATTCATTGCTATTCCAGTAAAAATTTATTTATTTATAGTTAAGGTTATTGGTACAATTTGCTCAGGGGTAAGAGCTATTATTACAGTTCTTATAAGACTTTTTACTACAATTGGCAAAATTTTAAAACTTCTCTTTTTAAACCCCTTATCTCTACTTACTAATCCATGGCAAAGTTTGAAATCTATTGGTAATAGTGGAGGAGAAATTACAGATAAATTATCTGGCGGTATAGAAAAAATTACAGAAAAATTCCCTGACGGAATAGAAAAAGTTACAGATAAATTATCTGGAGGAATAGAGGAAGTTACAGACAAATTCCCTGAAGGACTAGAAAAAGTTACAGACAAATTCCCTGACGGAATAGAAAAAGTTACAGAAAAATTATCTGGCGGAATAGGAGAAGTTACAGAGAAATTACCTGGCGGAATAGAGGAAGTTACAGACAAATTACCTGGCGGAATAGGAGAAGTTACAAAAGGTTTACTTGGTGGTAGGCAAAACAAAAAGAAAAAAAATCAGGAGATAAAACCCCTGGGAAAGTCAAAAAAAAAAATACAAGAATCAGATCCACCACCGTCACAACAAGACTGCTCGGAATTACCAACCGATATAGTAGAACACCAACTTCCAGACGAAGCATCCCTATCAGGTCTCCCATCGTTCCCAGACTGCTCGGAAGTGCCCACCGATATAGGAGCAGAATATCCAGACGTAGTTTCCCCCTCAAAACTTCCAGACACATCAGACATAGTTTATGAAAAGACTAAAGGATTAGTTTATATTCAAGATTTATACTCTAATGGCAAGGCAAGTAATCTTTATACTTTAGATATAACATCTGGTAAAACAGTCTTAATTGGTTCTATGGGTATGCAAATAGTCGATATTGCTTTTTGTGGAAATATACTCTACGGTATTCGGTGGCGTAACCAAAAAACAACAGATTTAGTCAGAATTAATCCTGCTACTGCCAAAACTACAATTATTGGTAAATTGGGTAATAGTAAAGTTGCTAGTTTGGCTTTTTCTAAACATAGAAATACTCTATATGCAATGGGTCCTCAAACTTTATTAAGAGTAAATGTAAAGACAGGTGCAGGAAGAATTATTAAGTCTTATAAATCTTATTATCCTTTTTATTGTGGTGGTTTAGCTTTTGATAGTAAGGGTAGGTCATATTCAGATTTTGGTAATAATTATAATCGACAACGGTATCTGATGCGACTTAATAATAATGGTACTCCTATTGCTGTTGGTGGTAGTAGTGGAGTTAAGAATTCTGGTAGTCTAGATTTTTACGGCGATGAACTATTTGCTATATTTAATGGTCAAGTTCTTAAGTATGATTTAGTTAGTGGTAAAGCAAGGTTCGTAACTTATACAGAACAGAAGATTTATTGGGCTGGAATGAGTGTGAAATTGCATCCTAGTCTTCATAAAATATCTTAAATACGAGTTAGTTAAGACTGAAGTGAAAATTAGTGTGTTTAATTGCAGGGCTATTTCATTCTCGACCTAAGCAATGAATTTCCTGACTTTTAGCCATCATCTGTTCAAATCTCGTCAGTCTCAAACTACCCATTATTGTTGATGCACAAACATACACTTTGTAGAATGAAATAGCCCTGGTTTAATTGTCAGCTTATTGGTATTTTTTCTGGGAAATAATGGTAAATTTTATCTGATATAGCAATCCTAAATGATTTGTGAAAAATTTAGATGTATTTATTTTGTCTTCTACCTACCACCTAATACCTAACACCTACCACCACCAAAAATTTATAACTGAAATAGGATTGCTATATTAAGTCTGGATAATTAGCGATAAAAAAGTTTTTCCTTCTTTTCCTTCTATCTCCTCTTCTGACTCCTGACTCATCTCTAATTATTTATAACTATTCAACCGAATCTGATATTAGTAGTTGATTTTTATCTATAATCTAGGGTGTGATATATTAGAATGGATAGCTAAAATTTTAACATTTTAGGATTTAGATGTTTCTTTGAGAGGTATTGAGTTATGAGAGACCTTAGTAATATTCCAATACATTTGCTGAATCACGAACATTATCGTCAAATGTTAGTTCGTGATGGTCAACGTCGTTTTAACGAGTGGCACACCGAATATCTGAGGTATCAGCAAGAGTTTCTCAAGGATCGGCAACGTCGGGTTCGCGAACTAGAAGATTTACGTGAGTCTATTTACAAATATAACAAACGTCGTACTCAGGAGTCTAGGAAAGAGTTTTTACGTTATCAGAATAAATTTCTGAATGAGATGCGTCGTTATTAGGTTGATATTTTTCCACTCCAAATTAATTCCGTGGGGTGGAATTTTTTTTTCTATAAGTTTCAATTATAGCAATCCTAAATGATTTGTGAAAAATTTAGATGTATTTATTTTGTCTTCTACCTACCACCTAATACCTAACACCTACCACCTACCACCACCAAAAATTTATA
>JBARXI010000700.1:0-2418 GCA_049647275.1 Microcoleaceae cyanobacterium | reverse complement strand
CCAGATTAATCAAGAAACAAAAAGGTATTTGCCCACACTGCGGTTTGAACTTTAAGAGTGAAGACCTACTAGAAGTTGACCACATCATACCTAAAAGTAAGGGTGGAAAGGATACATACAGTAACCTACAGCTTCTACATAGACATTGCCACGACTCAAAAACGGCATCAGATGGTTCCAACTCAAGGAGCTATGAAGATAAACCGTTCGTTCCTCGTATCTATGACAAAGATGGAGTCATCAAGGAGCCGGATGAGGTGATACGTCTCACGTCCGGTTCTGAAGGAGAGTTGGAAGTCGGAAAGGCTTCCTTCGACTCTAACATTAAGCCTTAGAACTTATGACTGCCCTGAGTGTGGGATATTTATAGACCGCGATTTAAACGCAAGTATTAAGAGTGAAAAAGCGAGTGCGTAATTCTGAGGTCTCCGTTTCCTCCGGAAACGCTACGCGAACAGAATGTAAGACGCACTCAAGAGATGCGGTCGGCTTGACCGTTAATGCCTGTGGACGGAGTGCTGCCAACAGTTCCGGTAGAAGCAGGAAGTAAACATTAAAATGTCACTTATTATGCGGTGCGACCCCGCGTCGGCGTAAGACGCAAGGGAACGCGCACCAAGAGAGACGTTTTATATCAGTTTTATGAAGCAGTAATAGTAGAGTCGCCCTCGTAGCCCAGACTAATTATAAAAATTCAGTCTGGGAGTATGTCACTTAAATCATCTGCCAGTTTAGAATTTTTGTTTCAAAATATTAAGTAGATATGAGTTGAGAGTATTGTCCATGTTTCCATTTTTCGTTAAATCTTGCTGTGGTTGGGACTTTTTTGAACCAGAATCTCGTAAAACCCACCAGGAAAATAAACTCAAATTCCTGAAGTGGATGCGAGACGACCTAGAAACCAGATTAGCCGGACTAAATGCGGCCATTCAAACCATTGAACGGCAAATGAATCAAGATTAGGCTTCCTAAGCTATAAACTTTGATATAGGGTGCAGCCTATTTTCGGTCCTTGCACTTTAACTACAGTTATTTATTTTCTGGGGCGTAATATTTTGTTTGCGCCCCTTACTTTTGGAGTTAAGACTTAGGCAAAACCTTTTATTATACCCTACCAGTAGCCTAAGGTGGGTTGCAAATATAATTATAGAGTTACTGCATAACTCCTGGGAGTGTTCAAATCTAGGGCGCGTATGAAAATTTAGGTTAATTGTTTAAGCTATAATTCGTTGCCTTCATCTAAAACCTACTGGAAAAATATGGTAGATTCTATCGATCAAATCACCCTCTTACTCGCTCTGGCCCTCCAAGTCAAAGCTGAGGCTGTAAATCAGGCCAATAACCGCAACGAAGCCCGATCGCTCATTCAACAAACAATCAGCCGCATTGCCCAACAAATTTCTGCTAGTAAAGCCTTCATCGGCCCCAACTGCAAATTAGTCCTACTGCCAGAATACTTCCTCACAGGTTTCCCTATGGCGGAGTCTTTAACAACCTGGGCAGAAAAAGCCTGTCTAGAAATGACAGATCCCATCTACGATCGCCTCGGAGAAATTGCTCAAAAAAACGCCATTTTTCTAGCTGGCAACGCCTACGAAACTGACCCCAACTTTCCCGAATTATATTTTCAAACCTGCTTCGTCATCGACCCCAGTGGCAATATGGTATTACGCTACCGCCGTCTCAATTCCATGTTTGCTCCTACCCCCCACGATGTCTGGGATAAATATCTCGACTGTTACGGTTTAGAGGGTGTGTTTCCTGTTGCCAAAACAGCGATCGGCAATCTCGCTGCTGTGGCCTCCGATGAAATTTTATTTCCAGAAGTTACACGGTGTTTGGCCATGCGTGGGGCAGAAATTTTACTCCATCCCACCTCAGAAATTTATGGGTCAGGGCGATCGCCCAAAGAAGCTGCAAAAGTTTCTCGTGCTGTGGAAAATATGATGTATGTTGTTTCTAGCAATACTGCTGGTATCGCTAAAACTCCAATTCCTGAAGCGTCGGTTGATGGAGGTTCTAAAATTATCGACTACCGAGGTTTAATATTAGCGGAAACTGGGGCGGGGGAAAGTATGGCAGCTTATGCAGAAATTGATATTACTGCTCTGCGCAACTATCGCCGTCAAGTGGGAATGAAAAATTTATTAGCAAGACAACGGTGGGATATTTACGCAGAAAGTTATGGTCAGTTTCATGCTTATCCTGCTAATACTATGCTGAATGGAGTAGTAGAGCGGAAACATTTTATTGAAACTCAAGGTTTAACTATTGAAGAGTTGGCAAAACAAGAGATTATCTAATTTGGGTAAACGAATTAAGCGATGCAGCGCGGTCTTGGGGAGGCAGTGCGGTCTTGGGGTTTCCCCAAGTGGAGCAACTGCCGTGGTTTCCCCCATGAGCGACTGCATCAAGACA
>JBARXI010000699.1:0-25000 GCA_049647275.1 Microcoleaceae cyanobacterium | reverse complement strand
AATGCCAATAACTCTTTTGGTGTCTTTTGGGTGCTTATTTATATGTTCTAATATTTTATTCATTAGTATATTTTCTCCAAAACTTTAATTAAAATTATAGCTTAATTTTTATTTTGGAGATGTCTATTGAGTTTACCGACAAAAAAGGTATCGGCAAACTTAAGTTAATTGGGACGTGGGATTTAGCTTTTTACCCTCAAGATAAAATTAAACGGGTTAGATTGGTAAAGAGAGCAGATGGTTATTATTGCCAGTTCTGCATTTGTGTTTATGTAGTTGAAGAGTTATCCCCAAGCCATCAAACTTTAGGGTTGGATGTTGGTTTAAAGGAATTTTACACTGATTCAATGGGACAAACTGAACCCAACCCTAGATTTTATCGTCAAGGAGAAAAGCGACTAAAGTTTTATCAACGTCGTGTTTCTCGCAAAGTTAAAGGCTCAACTAACCGTAAAAAAGCTGTTAATAAACTTGGTCGTAAACACCTCAAAATAAGTAGGCAACGTGAAGAACACGCCAAAAAACTTGCCCGTTGCGTAATCCAATCTAACGATTTGGTCGCCTATGTAGACGCGGAGCGGCGCGCCGAAGGCAGATTTGAGGATTAAAAACTTAGTTAAAAACCACTGTTTAGCCAAGTCTATTAATGATGCTGGTTGGTATCAATTTAGAAAAGCGATGCAGCGCGGTCTTGGGGAGGCAGTGCGGTCTTGGGGTCTCCCCAAGTGAAGCAACTGCCGTGGTTTCCCCCATGAGCGACTGCATCAAGAATGGTTAGAGTATTTTGGGGTCAAAATGGGGAGGGTAACTGTTGCTGTTAACCCTGCATATACTTCTCAAAATTGCTCTAATTGTGGTGCTGTTGTTAAAAAATCATTATCTACAAGAACTCATATTTGTGCTTGTGGATGCCGATTAGATCGTGATGAAAACGCAGCAATTAACATTCTTAATCGAGCCTTGGGTACTACAGGTCATGTAGGAACCTGGATCTTAGATCCGAACGCTTCTGGAGATTTGTCCGCTACTATTGTGGGTTCGTCCTGCAATAGCAAGATAGGTCTATGAAGGAAGAATCCCCCGAATTCTATTCGTGGGGAGTGTCAAATCTTTGTACGGTCGCCTTGCTATCACAGGATTAAACTGAGTATCTACAAACTGAACCGGATTATATGTCTCAATCCACAAATGTGCTCCACAATCTAAGGGGTCTAATGGCCTATAAACTATACGACACGGACCATCAAGAACCATTTCATAACCCATATCGTTACGATTTGTCTGCTTCAAGGTGACTACTGGAATCAACCCGTCGGGAGTTGTTTTAGGATCGTGCTTAATTCTTTTGCCATTTGCTTTGATTTTATGTTGATTGACATGAATTATGGTCGGCTTCTGTCTTTTTTGATGACACCAGATACCTTTAGGACCTCTAGTGCCCGGTATCACAACAGGCATTTTCCCATAAACAGGAATTTGCCAAAATCCATTATTTTTGTAAGCACCTTTAATTCTACGTTGAGAAAGTAGAGTTCTGACTCGTTGACAGCAGATACCCAATAAAAAAGCAGCTTGTCTAGTTGTGATAATAGTCATTTGTACTATAGCACTATAGTTTTTATAATATACTAAATAATAAATATATATTATGATAGTCATCCGATTGACAAAATCTGTTACATTCGCTACATTATGCTCCAACAGAGAAAGGGTGTAAATTACTAAACAAAAATTGATTCTAGATAGTCAGACTTTTGTTAAGAAATGTAACAATAAATATGAAATTTGTCGAATTGTTTCAAATTCAGGGTCTACCCTACCTCTTGTCACCATTTTATGGTAGATATACTCATTAAGTATCAGCAATTATCCTCAAGGAGCAATACTTAATGTTCACATCTGTTAAACCCGCCGTTCGCCACATTGTCCCAGATGACTTGAAAGGGCGATCGCTCCTCAAAGTCGTATATATCGTTTTAGAAGCACAATATCAGAGTTCCCTCTCAACAGCTGTGCGCTCTATCAACGAAAAAAGTCCTAATTTGGCCATCGAAATTAGTGGCTATTTAATAGAAGAATTACGAGACCCACAAAACTACGAGAATTTTAAACGAGAGGTTTCCGAAGCCAACATCTTTATCGCCTCCCTGATTTTCATTGAAGACCTGGCCGAAAAAGTAGTAGAGGCTGTTACCCCCTACCGCGATAAATTAGATGTTGCCGTCGTATTCCCCTCCATGCCAGAGGTAATGCGCCTGAACAAAATGGGCAGTTTCTCAATGGCGCAACTAGGCCAAAGTAAAAGCGCGATCGCTCAGTTTATGCGGAAGCGGAAGGAAAAATCTGGCGCATCTTTCCAAGACGGAATGCTGAAGTTGTTGCAAACTTTGCCGAAAGTTCTGAAATATATGCCTATGGATAAAGCGCAGGATGCTCGGAACTTTATGCTTAGTTTCCAATATTGGCTCGGCGGTTCGTCGGAAAATTTGGAAAACTTCCTGCTGATGTTGGCAGACAAATATGTTTTCAAGGATAAGAAGAAAAGTTCTCTGCAATATGTAGATCCAGTGGTTTATCCAGACATGGGTGTTTGGCATCCCCTGGCACCTAAAATGTTTGAGGATGTTAAAGAATATCTCAAGTGGTACAACAACCGCAAAGATATTTCCGAAGATTTGAAAGACCCCCTCGCTCCCTGTGTTGGGTTAGTATTGCAGCGTACCCACTTAGTTACCGGAGATGATGCTCACTATGTTGCTATGTTGCAAGAGTTGGAAGCAATGGGAGCGCGAGTTATTCCTGTTTTTGCCGGAGGGTTAGATTTTTCCAAACCAGTAGATGCTTATTTCTGGGAAGTCGCAGCTAAAGGAGTTGAACCTACACCATTAGTAGATACGGTGATTTCTCTGACAGGTTTTGCACTGGTTGGCGGACCCGCTAGACAAGACCACCCGAAAGCGATCGACTCGCTCAAACGGCTTAACCGACCATATATGGTTGCTCTGCCTCTGGTTTTCCAGACTACCGAAGAATGGGAAGAAAGCGAACTAGGTTTACATCCAATTCAAGTGGCTTTGCAAATAGCTATTCCCGAACTGGATGGAGCCATCGAACCTATTATTATGTCTGGTCGTGATGGAGCAACCGGAAAAGCGATCGCTCTCCAAGACCGGATCGAAGCAGTTGCCCAACGCGCTCTCAAATGGGCAAGTCTCCGTCGTAAGCCTAAACTTGATAAAAAAGTTGCCATTACTATTTTCAGTTTTCCACCAGATAAAGGGAATGTTGGTACGGCTGCATATTTAGATGTATTCGGCTCTATCTACGAAGTGGTAAAAGCACTAAAAGGTAATGGCTACGATATCCAAGATTTGCCAGACTCAGCCGAAGAGTTAATGAAGCAAGTCATCCACGATGCCACAGCACAATACCAAAGCCCGGAACTTAACATCGCCCACCGGATGTCGGTCGAACAATACGAACGCCTAACTCCATACTCGGAAAGGTTGCATGAAAACTGGGGACCGCCTCCAGGAAATCTCAACAGCGATGGCGAAAATTTATTAATCTACGGTAAACAGTTCGGAAATGTTTTCATCGGCGTACAACCAACTTTTGGTTATGAAGGCGACCCCATGCGGTTGTTATTCTCCCGCTCCGCCAGCCCACATCATGGTTTTGCTGCTTACTATACCTATTTAGAACAAGTATGGAAAGCAGATGCAGTGCTGCATTTTGGTACCCACGGCTCCCTGGAATTTATGCCTGGTAAGCAAATAGGAATGTCTGGAGATTGCTATCCAGATAATCTCATTGGCAGTATTCCCAACATCTATTATTATGCAGCCAATAATCCCAGTGAAGCTACCATTGCCAAACGCCGTAGTTATGCCGAAACTATTTCTTACTTAACTCCCCCTGCTGAAAATGCTGGTTTATACAGAGGTTTGCAGGAATTGAGCGAGTTAATTGGTTCCTATCAAAGCCTGAAACAAACTGGGCGCGGTATTCCTATTGTGAACACCATCATGGATAAATGCCGGATGGTGAACTTAGACAAGGATATTATTCTGCCAGAAAAAGATGCCCAAGAGTTGACCCCTGAAGAGCGAGATAAAATTGTTGGGGATGTTTATCGCAGATTAATGGAAATTGAGTCCAGGTTGTTGCCTTGCGGTTTGCACGTTGTTGGTAAACCTCCCAGTGCAGAAGAAGCGATCGCTACTTTGGTTAACATTGCTAGTTTAGACCGGGAAGAGGAAGAGATTACCAGTTTACCTCGGATTATTGCGAGTAGTCTCAACCGCGATATTGAGGAACTTTATCAAAATAATAATAAAGGCATTCTCGCGGATGTTGAGTTACTGCAAAGTATTACTGAAGCGACTCGTAGTGCTGTGGCTGCTTTAGTAAAAGAACAAATCGATGCTGAGGGGCGAGTTGGCAAAGTCAGCAAACTCAATTTCTTCAATATGATGAAGAAAACTCCTTGGATAGAAGCTTTGAGTGAGGCTGGTTTCCCAAATGTTGACGCTGAGACTATTAAACCTCTGTTTGAATATCTAGAGTTTTGCTTAGAGCAGATTTGTGCTGATAATGAGTTAGGCTCTCTTTTACGAGCGTTGGAAGGGGAATATATTTTACCAGGACCCGGTGGCGACCCCATTCGGAACCCGGATGTTTTGCCCACTGGTAAGAATATGCACGCCCTCGACCCCCAGTCTATTCCTACTGCTGCTGCAGTTAAGTCGGCAAAAATTGTAGTTGACCGTTTATTAGCACGGCAAATGCAAGAGAATGATGGTAAATATCCAGAAACTATTGCCGTTGTCTTGTGGGGAACTGACAATATCAAAACTTATGGTGAATCTCTCGCCCAGGTGATGTGGATGGTGGGTGTGAAACCTGTGCCTGATGCTTTGGGTCGGGTGAATAAGTTGGAGTTAATCCCACTAGAAGAGTTGGGTCGTCCGCGGGTTGATGTGGTGATTACTTGTTCTGGTGTATTCCGGGATTTGTTTATTAATCAAATGAATCTTTTGGATAAAGGTGTGAAAATGGCGGCAGAAGCGGATGAGCCGGAAGATATGAATTTTGTTCGCAAACACGCTCTGAAACAAGCTGAGGATATGGGGATTAATTTACGGCAAGCTGCAACGCGGGTATTTTCTAATGCTTCCGGGTCTTATGCTGCTAATGTTAATTTGGCGGTGGAAAATAGTACCTGGGAGGATGAGTCGGAATTACAGGAAATGTATTTGAAGCGTAAGTCGTTTGCCTTTAATTCTGATAACCCCGGAATGATGGAAGATAACCGCAAAGTGTTTGAGTCAGCATTGAAGACTACTGAGGCGACATTCCAAAATTTAGATTCCTCAGAGATTAGTTTGACCGATGTGAGTCACTATTTTGACTCTGACCCGACTAAAATTGTGGCGAGTCTCCGAGGTGATGGTAAAAAACCAGCTTCTTATATTGCGGATACAACAACAGCGAATGCTCAGGTGCGGTCTTTGTCAGAGACAGTACGTTTGGATGCGCGGACTAAAATGTTGAATCCAAAATGGTATGAAGGAATGTTGTCTCATGGTTATGAAGGCGTGCGGGAACTTTCCAAACGTCTGGTAAATACTATGGGATGGAGTGCCACTGCTGGTGCCGTTGATAATTGGGTTTATGAGGATGTGAATGAGACATTTATTAAAGATGAGGAAATGCAGCAGCGTTTGTTGAATTTGAATCCTCATTCATTCCGGAAGATGGTGACTACATTGTTAGAAGTGAATGGTCGCGGTTATTGGGAGACGAGTGAGAGTAATTTAGATAAGTTGCGTGAGTTGTATCAGCAAGTGGAGGATCGGATAGAAGGAATAGAATAGTAGATTTAGGATAGAGTTATAATTTAGGGGCAGGCATTGTGTCTGCCCTTTTAATTTTATTACTTTAGGTATTTTGTAAATACGAGTATGAGCAGCAAAAAACAAAATAGTTCCAATAAAAGTAGTGATGAGATTCAACTAGAATTATTTGATGTCTCATCTTATAGTTACCTTCAAACTAAAAGTAAATTAGACTCTACCAAAACATGGGAAAATGATAATCTTCAAAAACAATCATCTCCAAATGTATCACACAAACAGAAAAAAGATGAAACCACTGATGAACTAGATGCTAATCAAACTATTTCAAAGAAAAAAACACAGATAGATAAATTAATATTGCCATTAACTTATGAAGACATAGTGAAAAAATTGGGCAAAACCGAGCGAGCTAGAATGGCTGAATTAATAGTGCCTGTTACTGAATTTGAGGAATTGATAATTCAAATAATTAATGATATAGATATTAGTGGTTATTTATTATTTTTGTACGGGACATCAGGAGTAGGAAAATCAACTTTTGTAAGCTCATTAGCATGGAGAAAACATATCCCAATTAAACAAATATTACCGATAAATACTACTGAGTTGCCTGATAGTGAAAACTCAGGCACAAAGTTAAAAAACTTACATAGAAGTGTAAGAGAAAAATCTGAGGAATTTTTCAACGAAAACAACCGTGATGGAGAGAAATTGTGCATTGTTATTGATTATTTAGAAAACTTACAAGGTGAAGACGAAGAAAAAGTAAGAGCTTTTTTTAGAGATTTGAATGGATTACTCCGTCAGTATCCTATTCTGATTATTTGGCCTGTAACAGAAAGGCAAGATTTAGAAAAAATGCAAGCTTTTGCAAAAAGTTTTTCCAGTTCAATGTTCCATAGAAGAATACCAGTTATTGATTTTACTGGCCCACCGCTCCAAGACTACCCTAGTATTGCTAAAAAAACAATTTCATTTTTCAATGAAGGAAGAAGTTTTTATGATTTCCAATTGAATGATGAAGATTTAACAAAATTTAAGCAAGAATATGAACAAAAGCCCAAAGAAAAACACATTATTAGAGACTATTTAAAAGAGATTATTTATTGTTGGGAGGAAAGAACAAATTATATTGCTAAAGTTAGCCAAACTGTTCCCAGACCTACTGAAGTCTGGTTTATATTTTCTTATCCTGAAGCAGAAAATGTTGTTGCTAGATTTGCCAAGCAATCACCGGATCTAGTTGAAGAAACATGGAATGCTGATTACAAAGCTCTATCACCATATATTAGCAGCAATAATCAGAGAAAAGCTGATTGGCCTTCAGAACGTTTAGCACTTGCACTAAATGGTATACTAACAACTAAAATTATGTATTTACCAACTAATGCTCTTATAAGTTGTATTGTTGCCTACGCTGAAGAAGCGAATATTCCTATATCAAAAGATGACTTTCTCGATGGAGATAATTACTGTGTACCGAAGACTTGGTTCGGAAAAAAATATGCTCAAGATAGGTTGTCTAGCACTCCCTTATATTTACAATTGTTAAACCGTCGTATTACAACAGGAAATCGCAAAAGTGGCACAGTACAAAAAGCTTTAGAAAGTGCTAGAAAAGCTTTTGAAAAACTCAATAAAGATATATCAACAAATAAAAATTTTAGTGACAAACGTCTCAATCAAGCTCTTTTCCTGGCTTTATCAAAGGCATTTGAGACACAGGACAATATATCTTTTAGTTGTGAAAAAAGACACCCATTTATCCAGACAATTCAGCCAGATATTTTGGTAGATGTCCACAATGAAAGATACATTTGTTTAGAATTATGTTACACAATTGATAAGACACCAAGTACCATTGCTGACTATGTTTTAAGAAAATTGAATGTTTATATGAAGCAACTACAAGAAAAGTTAGGTGGATTTCAAGATTTTCCCTAATTAAAGTTAGTTGTACTACCGAATGGAGCAATCTATCAGTCAACACTGCAAAATGTAGAAATAATTATGCAAAAATGGATAGAAACTGCTCAACAATTAGGACGAGAAATTCCTAAACCAAAAATACGGTCAATATTGACATAGACAAAACAGGCGATCGCCTTCCTGATAACCAGAGCGATCGCCACCATAATCAAACTAACAATATCTGCTACTTTTATGCTAACGAATTTACTTGACTACCAGGAGCGGGGGCACCTCGTAATAATCCCTCAGTGCTAATATCTTCGTCTATTTCTTCCCAATGAATACCATAACCACCACCACATATTTCCCATTTTTGTAGTTGTTCTGAAGTTGCTTTTAATAGACGAGGATACCAAGCTAAAGGAACAGTAATAGTACGTCCATCCATCAGTTCAACACTGAAAGTATCCTCTTGTATTTGTACATTTTTAACCCGCTCATCAGCTTGAGGTGTTGAAATATTCATCCCATTTCTCCAAAAAAATTTGTTGATTAATTTCGACAATTGATTGAATTTTTCTTAACTCTTTCGGACTAAACCCAATATTCGAGCGTTAGAGATACAGAAGATAACCAGAATTTTGCAGAAAGATTATCTCTATCAAAATGAATATGTGGTGGTTCGTTCGGTTCATGACTATAGAAGTAAAAGCGATACGCTTCAAATCTTAGAACAGTTGGCATTTTTTACCATTAAAATATACTTTATTAATAACATTTATCGTGAAGCACTGTAAAATGTAGAAATAATTATCCAAGAATGGATAGAAATTGCCCAAGAGTTAGGACGAGAAATTCCTACACCAAAAATACGGTCAATATTGGCATAGATAAAACAGGCGCTCGGCTCAACTGAGAGGTTTTAAACCTCAACTTCCTCAAAAGATACCAAATGGGTACTATATATTATTAAAAATATCAAAAAAGATAATGGCTGAACTAAAACTCAGGTCAAAAGATCCAGATTCCCTCAAACGAATTATTCAAACTGCTTTGTCGGAAAGATCAGAGAGTGTCAAAGCAGGAATTAAAAAGACAGAAGAACGTCTACAGGAATTTGAAACTAAGTATCAGTTATCAACAGATAAATTTATCGCCCGTTGTAATAATGATGAATTATCCCATAGTTTTGACTTTGATGAATGGATTGGAGAATCTCGAATGTTGACACATTTACTACAAACAAAAGAATCCATAGAGGAGATTTATTTTGTTGATTGAAGATTATTTTCAAGAGATTAAGGATTACAACAATCAAAACACAAAACACTAAAAACTATGAGCAATAATTTAATAGAAATATCTCCAGAAATATTATCAGGTACACCAGTCTTTAAAAATACTCGCGTTCCTATTAAAACTCTTATTGATTATCTAAGTGCAGGAGAAACTATAGCAGACTTTCTTGATGATTTTCCTACGGTGACTCAAGAACAAGCAATTTCATTCTTAAAATTAGCTCAAGAAACATTATTGAAGCAAACTTATGAAAATATTGCTCGATGAATGCTTACCTAAAAAGCTCTAAAGAGAAATCATAAATCATCAAGTAATAACAGTTCCACAACAAGGTTGGGCAGGAACAAAAAATGGAGAGTTGTTAAAATTAGCATCAGAAAATTTTGATGTTTTTATCACAGCAGACCAAAATTTAGCCTCGCAACAAAATATTCAACAAATTGATTTAATAATTATAGTTTTAATTGCTCAAGATAACCGTCTGGAAACATTGAAACCTTTAATTATTGAAGTTAATCAAGCTTTAGAAAGTCTGAACAAGGGTGATATTATTTCTATTGAATAATTTAATGAGTGAGAATGAGTTGGAAGTTGAGTGTTTGCAAAGTATTCGGTAGGTTTTTAGTAGGGTGGGTGAATATTTGCCCGCCTCACCCTTACTATCAAAACTGCCACTCGTGTTCTGGATCGTCAAGAGCAGCACGAACCGAACTTAAATTTGCTAAGTCTTTGAATGGACTGGACTGTGCCAACCGTGTTATTGAATCTAGTATTAAAGCCAACTGTTGATTATTCCCAGTAGCAATCGCTCGATCTACTACATCGAACATCTGACTAAAATTATTTGCACGTTCGTCAAAAGAGCGCTCCAGATATTCCTATTCCATTAATAAATCCCGTTGTGCGTTAATTTTGGCGATGGTAGTTTTCTCTAAAGCTTCTATTCCCCGACGCTTCGTTTGTTCTTCCTCTGCTATTTTCATGTAATCGCTATAAGCTTCGACAATACGTTCTAAAGACTCAGTAGGAGTAACAAACCGATCGAGATTCTTGAAAATTTTCTGTGCTGACATATTTCTTTTCTTTAGATAGTGCTATATTTTTCGATAATATTCTCGGTGACAGGATTTAGCTTTTTGCCTTCATCATCGAGGACGGGAGCCTTCATAATTTCTGCCGAAGCTCTGACTAACAGCGCCACCTGTTGAAACTTGGCAGCATCGCGGTCTTTGTCAAATTGGCGAGATTCCAATTCGTTCATAGCCAAACAAGCGCGGTCGTCTATATCTTTTACCAAGTAACGAAGCTCATTTATCCGACGTTTAACTTGTTTGAGAAAATCTCGCGCCTCATCCAGCTTGGCAATTTCGACATTAGCCTTAGCCTTATATTCCTCCGCTTTAGTTAAAGCCTTCTCACCTTCACCGCCAATCACAAATCCCGCAACTGCCAACGCCGGACCTACCGTAATCCCACCAAGCACAAGAGTACCCAGTGCCATACCGCCTCCACCTGCTGCCAAAGAGCCACCTCCAAGCCATGCCAAAGTAGCACTCGAAGCTGCTGCACCACTCAGCCCAGAAATTGCTGTGCCGGTACTAGCGACTCCCACGGATGTTGCCATAGTTGTTGCTCCATAACCTCCTGCTGCTCCTGCTGCTGCCGCCCCAAAACCTCCTTGGGCAAATTTTTCGGCTTCTAAAGCAGCAGCTTTATATTCTTTGATTTCTTCAATGGAAATACCATCTAATCCTTCCAAAAATCTTTTATCAGCAGAAGATTTTTGACCAATACGCTCTAAAAAGGCAATAAAACGACCAATTGTCTTAGTTTTGACCTCTTTCTGTAGTTGACCGTATTCTGCTGCTAATTTCTTAGTAGTTTCCCACTCCTTTTCTATAGCTTTTCGTGCTTCCTCATGTCGCCTTTGGGCATCTTTGCCAATTTTCTCGGCTTCCGTCATCTGGGAAATACCGTTAGCTCCTGTAAATACACCAACAGCAGCAGCACCTAATGCTGCACCACCCAAGATAAAGGGTATAATAAAAATCATAATTTTTAAATCCTATTTGGTTTTTCTTAGTTTATTATCTCACTTTGTTTTTGTTTCAAAAACAGTGTAAATACTGAAGTTTTCAATAAAATGCGATATTGTTATTTAAGTAAAAATCCAGGCAATAATAGAAGGAAGAATGTAGTTTAAAAAAAGCGATCGCCAGAACAGAAACTATACTTTAGTCCAGAACCTTAATTCTAAATTTGCCACCTAGTCTAAAATTATAAATATTCTATCCAAAGACTCAAGCAAAAGCCTATCAAGTCAAACAAATTCGTGCAGTTATTATCAAATATCACCTAGAAAATTAAGCCAATGCTACACTACAAAATAATCCTCTACTGGAGTCAAGAAACAAGAGCATTTATAGCAGAAGTTCCAGAATTACCAGGTTGTATAGCTGATGGAGAAACCTATCAGTCAGCACTGCAATTCAGGTAGAAATAATTATGCAAGAATGGATAGAAACTGCTCAAGAATTAGGACGATAAATTCCCACACCAAAAAATCGGTCAATATTGGCATAATTTATAAATAATTTTTGAGCGATCGCCCAGCATGACCTAGAAATCACCAAGCATCCTCTAAAAATCGCCTCATCCAAAAAACAATCAAATTACAAAATTGAACGATGAGCAAATGCAGCAACGCCTGTTGAATTCCATATTACTTTTTGCGGTAGATTAGAAACGTTTCATCCTATTAATCTCAGACATATTTATAAGCTCGCCTCGCGGTCACTGGGTTAAACTGAGTATCCACAAATTGAACCGGATCGTAAGTCTCAATCCACAAATGAGCCCCACAATCTAAAGGTTGATAGGGTTTATAAACTATACGACACTCACCCTTAAGAATTATCTGATACCCCAAATCATTGCGGTTTCTCTGCTTCACAGATATTACTGGCTTCAATTGATCGGGAGTCATTAGAGGATAGAACTCCGTTCCGCTGTCGCGATCGTGCTTAATTCTCTTGCCATTTGTTTTAATTTTCTGTTGATTGACATGAATTATCGTCGGTTTCTTTCGTTCCTGATGACACCAAACACCTTTCGGACCTCTTGTGCCTGGTACGACCACAGGCATTTTCCGCTTCCCATAAACAGGAATTTGCCAAAATCCTTTATGCTTATAAGCACCTCTAATTCTACCTTGAGAAAGTAGAACTCTTACCCGTTGACAACAAATACCTAATAAAAAAGCAGCTTCTCTTGTTGTAATAGTAGTCATTTGTACTATAGCACTATAGTTTTTATATAATACTAATTATAATTTTATACTTCTCAAGTATAGTCATCCGATGAAGAAAATGTGTAGCGAATATAACATATTTTTTGATGACGATCGGATAATGCTGATGGTGAAACCTATCAGTCAGCACTGCAAAATGTAGAAATTATGATGATAGAAACTACTCAAGAATTAGGACGAGAAATTCCTACACCAAAAAGACGGTCAATATTAGTATAATTTATGAATAATTTTTGAGCGATCGCCACTCCTATCAAACGAACAATACCTCCTACTTTTATACCAAAGAACGTACTTGACCACCAGGAGCAGGGGCACCTCGTAATAATCCCTCCGTGCTAATATCTTCGTCTATTTCTTCCCAATGAATACCATAACCACCACCACATATTTCCCATGCTTGTAGTTGTTCTAGAGTTGCTTTTAATAGACGAGGATACCAAGCTAAAGGAACTGTAATAGTACCTCCATCAATCAATTCAACACTGAAGGTCTCCTCTTGTATTTGTAAATTTTTAACCCGCTCATCAGCTTGAGGTGTTGAAATACTCATTCCATTTCTCCGAAAAACTTTGTTGATTAACTTCAAAAATTGATTGAATTTTTCTTAACTCTTTAGCACTAAACCGAATATTCGAGCGCTAGAGATACAGAGGATAACCAGAATTTGGCAGAAAGATTATCTCTATCAAGAAGCACTCCAATTCAGGTATAAATAATTATGCAAGAATCGATTGAAACTGCCCAAGAATTAGGACAAGGGATTCCCACAGCAAAAGGTGCTCAATATTGGCATAATTTATGAATAATTAAAGTCTCTAAACTCTGGCAGTGTTTTCAACTTTAAGATGTGTTTGTCTGATTATCGTTTTCCTTCTTCTGTTTGGACTCATGCTCGTGACATAATTCATCTAGGTCGGCAAGCCATTTTTGCTCGGTAGCAGTCAAAGGCAGTTTAGCTGACTCTTCTTGCGGTTTTGTTTCCGGTTTGGCTTCAGGTTTGCCTTGCGATTGTGTTTCCGGTTTTGACTCCATACCGAGATATTGCTTAATTATCTGAGTTGCCAAATCATCAAGATTCGTTCCTAATTCCCTGGCTTCTTCCTCTAGTCTAGCTCTTACATCTTTTGGTAATTTGAGCGGAGCAGATTTCTTCTTTTTATTAGGGTTAATGGTTTCTTCTATTTTTTTTGTTGTGATGTTTGTGTTTGTTTGTTTGGTGTAATTGACTATGCCCTCCCAGATATCTTGAATACTGCGGTCATCGTCCTTATTTTGGGGTCGTGATGTATATAAAGCGTAAGCTTGGGATACATTAGCAGGTAATTCTTCGCATCCATTTATTAACAAACTCCAGCTAATTTGAGCTGCCTTGATGATTTGGTTGGCTCGTTGGGTCGTCATCTTAAGTCGCTTCAAACAGTAATCTTTGAAGCTCCTAAACCCATGCTCCTTATATAACTTGCGAAATTGGATGCCCTTGAGGGCAATACCTTGTTTGATATAAGCGTAAGTGTCTACAAACAACTCTGTCTCAATAGATTCAAATATTTCTTCAAGGTCAGGAGAATTGTTACTGAGAAACATTTGGTCATATTTATACCAAATAATCTCAGCCCATTCAGGCAACTCTCCTGGGTTGCCAAAGTATTCAAAACCAATTTGCCTAAGATTTGCAAACATTTCAACAAAGTACTAAAAAGTCGGGTTAAGTAACAAGGAGTGGAACGTAATGCCAAACCACTCCCCGGCCAACAAAAATATAGAAAGTGATTCAAATATGTCAATCTTGAAAAAAAAGCAATGATTGAACGCTTCAGTCAATCCGTTGATCGGTTAGGCCATCACTTATTGCTAATGCATTGCGTATATCTTAATTTAATTATTACATTGCGTATTTACTTGTGTCAAGAGTTTTCAGTAAAATTATCCTGTACACAAACCATGGACAAAAAAATAACAGATGGCCGGAAAACCCAAATACAAAAGTCGCAAGAAACGAGCCAATCTATCACTAACACCAGAAACGTTGGAACGAATGGATCAAATAGCAGAAGCACTGAATATTAGCCGGAGCGAACTAGTAGAGAAGTGGACGCGGGCTTGGGACGAATTGAATTCTATAGAACTATTGGGGGAACCCTTGGCCTGTTCCGGGAAGTGATGCGTGAGGGGTTGGATTACATGGATCGTCATGGCGAGAGACTAGAAGCCCGGCTCACTGAACATAGATATAAAAGAGCATCTTACCTAGAAAAAGCGGCTGCTTTAGAAAAGGAAATTGCCCGCCTCTTGGAACAGGCAGAACAACTACCAGAAAATTCAGACAAAGAAGAATAAACCATCGGAGATACCAACCGCAGCAATGCGGTTGGTAATTTTATGCCATGCAAATACTAAGTAGGTAGGTACCAATAAACCAAACTATGTAACGAAATATAAAGTTGCAGCATTCCGAAGGAATGCTGCGCAAACGCAAACATTTCACTCCATTACACTCACTGCGGACGTACTTGTAAACTTTTTCACCTACTTACTTAACTTAGTTATAAATTTTCACCCCGACCTACTTAATAGATAAATGGCTTGAAATTACGGCCGGTAACCACCAAGAAAAAATCTTCTCATTACACCACTAAAACAAATATTTCCTCCCACGGAATTCCCACAGAAAAAGGGAGGTAAACCTGGTGGGAGGAAAAACTCAAAAAACCTAATAAAAACCAGGTCTAACAAAAATCACCTCAATTACTAATATTATTAATCACCGACCAAGCGCGTAAAACTTCTGCTACCGTCCACGCTTGAGCAATACAACCACGGGGTTGCATCGGTGCATCCCCATCAAAAATTTCGCTGAGACTACCGACTCCGTGAGATGTTAAATGATTTGCCATCGGTGCTAATAACTCCTCGGCTTGTGCCGGCTCGTTGTAAACCCGCAAATGAGCTAACGCATAGGGGCCTATCAACCAACCCCAAACAGTGCCTTGATGATAAGCGCTGTCACGTTTGTAGATATCCCCTCCATAAATACCCTGATACTGCGGGTCATCACTAGCAAGACTCCGTAGACCGTAAGATGTCAAAAGTGCTTGCCCGCATATATCTACCACCTGTTTTTGCTGTTTTGTTGTCAGTAGAGGTGGGTAGCTATATTTGCCAGTGGGTGGCAATGATACGGCAAATATTTGATTTGGTCGCAAAGAAGCATCATTACCTTCAGGTGTATCAAGCACATCGTAACAATAACCAGCTTCTTGATTCCAAAAGCGAGAGAAACCTTTTGCTGTAAGTCTTGCTAATCTTTCATAATCTAGATTATCCTTTCGCAAGAGTTGGGCAAACTTATCCATAATCTGAAGCGCATGATACCACAGAATACTGATTTCAATGGGCTTGCCTATGCGCGGTGTCATTACCATATCTCCAACTTTGGCATCCATCCAGGTAATCTGTGTGCCCTCTTCTCCAGCATAAATTAAACCATCTTCAGTATCTAATTGAATGTTGTAGCGAGTGCCTCGGCGATAGTAGTCTATGATTTCTGCTAATTTTGGGAATAGTTCTACTAACAGTTTGTCATCACCTGTGGCTTCATGGTATGCGCGGATTGCTTCAAAATACCAGAGTGTAGCATCTACGGTATTATAATCAGGCTCGGCACCACTATCAGAAAAGCGATTTGGCAACATTCCTCCCTCGACGTGCTGGGCGTAGGTAAGCAAAATAGACCGCGCTACGTCATATCGCCCGGTGGAGAGAGTTAAACCAGGTAGACTAATCATTGTATCTCTACCCCAGTCGCCAAACCAATGATAACCTGCGATAATGGTTTTCCCATCTGGGAATTTTGGTGATTTGCGATCAACGATAAATTGGTTTGCTGCTAAGACTAAATGATTTATCCACTCTGGAGGTGGTTTGGCAGGATTTTTCGGTGTTACTTCAGATAATGCCGTGCTAAATGCTTTCCACAATTTAGGCACTGGATTTTCTAGGTCTGATGCAGAAATTTTAGCAATGGGGGATTGTTGTAGTATCTGTTGTTCGTAAGCACGACGAGATTCTAAGGCTTTCTCACCATTGATACTGGCGTTTTCTTTGGTGCTAGCAACTATGGTCAGGCATTGCCCTGGTTCAAGTTTAGCATGAAATGTAACTGCGTGCAGGTGGTCTTCGTTAGCTTGTTGTCCTCGATATTTTTCTACTGCTAGGTTAAATCCGTAATACCAATCGTTAGCAGGTGTAGAGACCAATACTTTGTCATCGGCATGGGGATTTGTCAGTAGATATAGGGGTGTCGCTTTGGGAAAAGCTCGGAGGCAGATTCCTTCTTTTGCACAATCAGTGCTGCTGTGCCAGTCTTTAGCGCAGGTATGATGATTATGATCCCGATGGTTGATAAATGCTTTGATTGCTAAACTTAAAGGTTGGCTGCCACGACGCAAGTGATAATGAATATAGGTGGTATTTTCTCCTTGCTGCATCCAGATCCGTTTCTCTAGTAGCACATCTGCAAATGCAAACCGCCACACTGGTATTGTGCCTTCGAGATGAAAGCTTTCTATTTGTTTATGACCTGCTGGAGCTTCGCTGCCATCGGCCCAACGGTTGCAGTAGAGGGAGTAGTAGTTATCGTTATATCCGGCTGTTTCGTCTAACTTTGTTAGCAGGAGAGTACGGTCTAGGGGAGGTTTGAGACTGGCTATCAGTAATCCGTGATAGCGGCGGGTAAGGATATTGGCGACTGTGCCGGAAGCATAACCGCCAATGCCATTTGTGACTAACCATTCGCGGGATTCAGCAATGTTTAGATGACCACATATTTCTCGTCCAAAATTGATGACCATAAAATAAAATACTCACAATAGTTGTGCTGAGGTTTCGGTTAAAACCCGATTTATTTATATCATAATATTCAGCTCAATCACAGTAGAAATATTATCTTTTTTCTCTTGATTAAGATTTAAAAATTAGACAAGTAATCAAGATGGTATAATATAATGTTTATACCTATAACTGATAGATTTAGGGAAGTTTAAGTGTCAGATTTTAGTTTTTATGCTATATTATTAAACTCACATAATTTTTAAGTTGAAACAAAATATTATTGCGTTCCTAGATATGCGATATAAAGTTAAAAATTGCTATAACTTTCTTAATCTTATTCGGGAAATATAAGGCTTATTCAAGTTAGTAATAGACATTTATTCAATAATTGATAATGAATAAATGTCTATTACCTCTCCCTAAAAGGAAAAGGATTGATACCAAGGAGACAAGTATTGACTTTTTATTATTAAAAGAAGAGGCTTTAAACCTGATTAATTAATTATCAATTGTCAATTGTCAATTATCCATTGGCCATGAAATAGAGGAGGTTCCATGGAAGCTCTCCACAAGGGCTAACTAATGATGTCAAATAATTAGACAATTTTACACAGATATTAATAAATATTGAAAACCAAACTGCTAATAGCTAATTACTAATTATTATTATTGTTTTATCCCAATTGGAAAAAAAATTGTTACAAATTGGTAGAAGTCATATCATGTGCCCCCTCCGGGGGAGCTGCGCTAACGGTTGAATACTGATAAATAATTAGCGAGTCCTCAGTAGGGGCGATTTCGATCCGAATGCTTTCCTTGCTTCCTGGGTCGGAGCTACGCTAAGGTCATGCGGAGCAAACGCTTTCCATGTTTGCTCCGCAAACGCAAATCGCCCGTACAGAATTGCTGGAGAGAAGAAAGGAGAAAAGTAGAAGTATAGAAAGTATCTTTTCCCTACTGTCAATTCTTAAATTTTATTTATAACTGACTCGTCTGAACATGATATCAGAAGTCAGAAGTCATAACTCAGAATTTATGAAGCCACGGTCTCTAATAGCATTGATTAAAATTAAAGCTACGTTTGGAAGGTTGAAACAATAACTATGAAAAGAACAAAAGCCATTAAATACTTAGCACTTACTTCAATTTTTAATATTTAGAAATAGGAAATACACCAAATACAACAAAGTTTTTGGTAATTGGTATAATACCATTGATAAATACTATAACCATTTATTAGGGACGTTTTACCAAAAGTTTTTTGTCTATAGCGCAGCTATTTTAATTTAAATGTGACCAACTTTAGCCCTAATTTTTAATCAAAGAGAAATCAAAATCAAGTAGGGGAAATTCATAGAAAGCGGAGCATTCGGTAGAAAATTTTCCCTACTATTATTTGTAACATTATTTTGTCAAACTCCTATGATAATACTAAAAATTTACATATTTTTTTGTCAACTACAATCATTAGTAAATTTTTGCCACTCCTGTTTGCATCCATAGCGGTCGCTCCATAAATTCTCATATCCCAACCCAGAAGAATTATCTAAAAAATAGCTTTCATTAGAGCCAAAGTTAATCAATTTTTGACATTGAATCGGATTAAAAAAATGATAAGTGTCTACTAAATTCTGAAAATTAACTACAGCAAAATCTGTAAAAGTTTTAGTACTTTTAGTGTTTTCGGAAGCTTGGACAGTTGGAATAGATGAGTTAAATGATAACTGATGCTTTTGTTGTATTTCATTATTATCTATCTTTTCTGAATTTATTTGATTAGCTATTACTGAGGTTGATTTAGATTCAATATTTCTTATTAACCCCACACTACCACTCAAAATAACCCCGACAAAAACACCCATAATAGTCAGTTTATGCCACTTTTTCCGGAGCCAGGAAGTAGTATTTTTTGCAGGGATAAATGAAGCTTCAGTGACAGGAATTTGACTAGGATAATTCTGTAAAGCTTTCAGCATTTTCTCCGCAGTGGGGTAGCGACCGCGTGGATGAAATCTAATTGCATTATTCAAAACAGCAGCTAAACCATCACTAACATTTGCATTCTGTCGCCATAAAATTTCCCCAGTCTGATTATCTGTTTCTAACTCTTGAGGAATTTTACCTGTTAATAAATAAATTGCCGTTAACCCCAAACTAAAAATATCGCTAGCAAAACATGGTCTTCCACTTGCTTGTTCTGGTGCCATAAATCCTGAAGTTCCCATTATCATAGAACTAATTTGTTTACCTTGATAATTCAATACTATTCCCATTGTTTCTTTCACGGCACCAAAATCTATTAATACTGGTTTACCATCTTCTTTTCGCCAAATAATATTATCCGGTTTAATATCCCGATGGATAATATTATGCTGATGAACATAACTCAAAACAGGCAAAATATCCATCAATATTTCCTTAACTTCTGCCTCCATGAGCAATCCTTGTTGTAAAACTCTATCTGCTAAATTATCTCCGGAAATCCATTCTTGAACTAAATAAAATTCTCCCTTTTCTTCAAAATATTCGTATAATTTAGGAATTTGATTATTTGCTTGACTTAGTTGTGCCAAGATAGTTGCTTCCTGTCTAAATCTATCTTGAATTATTTCAAAAATATCGGGATGATATTTATGAGGTTTTAACTGTTTAACTACACAATATCTATCCGGCAAAGCATAAATATCTTTTGCCAAAAATGTCTCGCTGAACCCACCTCTGCTAAGTAGCTTAATAATTTGATAACGATTGTTTAAAAGTGTAATAGTTTGCATAGACAGTCTGAAGATGATAATTAATTAATTTAATTAGTTAGATTGCTTTTACCTCTCAATCTCAACTCCCTCCGGAAATAATCATTTCCGATGAATATGATTTGAGGATTTTTATCCCAATTTTATTTATAGCAGCTCTAATATTATGTCTTGACCACCACGCGACTGTCACGGCTTCGACGCGTGCTACTTTAATTGACAAAGTGATGGAAACTGAGAGTGCCCTTTTTAGTATTCAGCCTGTCATTAAATCTTTGGGAATAATGTTATTAGGATTAGAGTATAATTCTGGGTTTTTCTTTACTTTTTTTTCCCTAGACCCCACACCCAAACTATAGCGATAGCTCTATAAATTCTCAGCTTTAAAGCGAGTCATATTTTTGGTTTTTTTATAGGTAGTGAGGATTTTTTAAAGCCTCAATTTTAATAAAAAAAGCACAGGCTTTAATCCTGTGCAATAGTAGATATATTTTCTGGAGTGGCGCGTGGCACTAATTCACCTTTCCAGTATTAGGTTAATTCAAAGAGTTAATTTACTTCAAATCTAGTAAACCACTTGTTTTTAACTTAGGATTAAATCGAATATCCTCTTTTAAACCCCTGGTTTCTAATACTGCTTTAATGTCAGTTTCAACCCGCCTAGCTACATTTTTCAATAGTTTTTCTTTAGCAACTTCATCTATTAATGGATTTTGATATTCTGCCACTTCTGCTTCTGTCATTTCTTGTTTAGCATCTATTGCTTGGTTCCATTTAGCTTCTTCTCCATCATTGCCTATAGACAGAGCACCATTTTCGGCAATCCAAGCTGCTTTTATATCTTCCAATATAGTCCGATTTGGGCGTTCAATAGTTTGCACTTTCAACCAATAACAACTTTTCGGTTGACGTACTAAATGTTGTTTCAAACTCTGATATACATCGCGAGAATATCCTACAAATAAAAGTTGTTTTGACTGGTCAAAAATTCCATACACGCCTATTTTTCCTTGTACAGATAATGGTAATTTTCCTTCGGCATCAATATATGGTAAATATTCTAAGTTGGATAGGCTGGGTAGTTGTGTTTCGGTAGTAGTCATTTTTTCTGTTGTAATGTTCGATTTTTTGTTGAGCTTGATTACACCTATTTCTGGAAAAATAAATTAGGCTTTAATTTGGAATTGGAAAAATTGATGATTATTTTCTAGTGATTTTATAAATTGCACAGAGACGACTTGGTTTAAAAATTTTAGCGGTGAACATGAAGTTAGGGGGAACATTGATAATAAGATAATCGTTGGATTCGTGATACTTTTCAAATTCTTTTGGCATTCCTTTTGGTGTTTCTTTGCTGTAAGGAACTGGTTGAAATATTAATTCAGTAAATTCTAATTTTTGGCATGACAATTTTTCTGTGATTTGAGAGAGAAACTTTTCACTTGTTAATAAACTGAACAAAGTTTCTTGAGTGTCTGGTGATAGGGTGAAACTACTATCAAAATTTTCGATAATTTTTAGACCCATTTTAATTTTCCTTTTTCAGCGATCGTTTATTTGGGCTATGCCTGTTGAGATAGCATGGTTTGTTGCTATCAAATCGGAAATACCCTTTACTTATATTAGTATTTGTTTGATTTAACTCAACTATTATCAGAAAATATGAAGAATTATTAAAAATATTACTTAGTATCGCAACTTATGATAAGGTTAGCAAGTAAATATTGAATTAAATTTGAATTAAGTATTTATTGACCTTAACGCATCCAACGGGGATCGACTTATGGAAAATATAGAAACATCATCAACAGGTTTGAATCATCCCCAAAATCAGCATAATTTGCTACGAATAGCAGAATATACTGCATTAGTAGCTTCAGTTGTTGGTTCAGGTTTAGCATCGTTCTTGAAAGAAGTTCTCTTTGCTGCAACTCCGATCACATTGACGTTAGCTTTGAATATAATTAATCGAAAACAATTTGAGGAAAAGATACAAAAACAGACTGATAATCAAGTTGAAGAGTTGAGAATGGAAATTAACTCAGTTGTTCAGCACATAGAAGCACTGCCAACGACAATTAGTGAGCCAAATCCAACATTTAATCTGAATTCATCTAACAATTTATCAAATTTATCAAATTTCCCCACAGTAGCAGAAAATATTGAATATAATACAATTACAAAAGAAGATTGGGAAACAATAAATATTAAATTCTCAGATATTGATGAAGAAATACAGTCATTAAAAGATTTAACTACAGATTTACAGCAGCGTTTACTTGATGGTTTACAGTCAACAAATAGCACTTCTGTACAAACTGAAATTAATGAACTACAACAGCAAGTTGCTAAGTTACAAGAACTAAATCGAGATATTGTCAGGCCATATTTTATCCGTCTCATTCGTGCTGTAAAGGAATTACGCGAGGGTAAAAACTCTTAATTTCAAATGTCAGGATTCAGGTAATAAATAAAGTATTGGCTCAATAAATAAGGGTCGCAAAAAAAATAAAGAATGACGAGAAAGGAACACAGAAGGTTATAGAATATGACACATGAGACAAAATAATGAGAGTGAAAAGTTAGTAGAGACTATACTGCAATAGCACCCCTAAATCAATTGTGAGAAATTTCGGTGTATTTATTTGCCGATTCTACTTACCACCTAAAACCTACCTACAGTGCAAAACTTGTAGGGTGTGTTAGACGGCTAAAATATAAGCTTTCAAAGGCATTTAACAATCCGTCGCCGGACACCATTTTAGATGTGTCAGTCCACTACCACCTAAAACTTACCTATAGCAGAATACTTCACCACTCAAATAGAATTGCTATATCTGCTCAAATTCTCTTACTTCAATATCTTGATAGATTTGTAGATGACTGTACCACTATTTTAACTGTCTACTTTATCCATCAGGGTAACATTCCCGATTGAATAGCTTTCCTTTCACCTTCACTTGTTTCTCTACAGTCAAATCAAATCATATTCAGTGCTTAAGTACTCATTAATTACCCACTTCCATTTTTTGTAACTCTTATATAGCAGGGAATAGACAACAGTGGGAAAAACATTTTTCCGTCTAAAATTGATCGTCAGTCTATGGCCTAACCAACTCTTTATTTGCTATAGCATAAGCCTTTGAGTTGAGCAGTATGTCTAATACCAAGCGTTAAAAAAGAATCTTACGAATATAGCGCTACGCATTAAGGGCGCGGACATTCCTCTGTTGCCTTCTGGATCTGTTGCCTTTTCCTATCGGAATGCGGAGCAAACAACCTAAATTTATTGTCCTAACCAAATAACGTACTACTATAAATAAGAGTGATTTCTAGACTTTACCCATAATCTCTCTTTGACTAAACATCAAGCTTCGCCTAAACAAATGCTGAGAAACTATTCCTTTTGATGTCATCTCCGGTTGAATAGTTATAGCATAAGTGCCTTCTGCCTTACCTTCATAAATATTGGTTCTCTCTAAACCGGATTTAGTATGACTCCTGATTGACGGTGGGAGGAAGCAGGAATACTCCTTGACAGGTCTACATTTTAGGGAAAAAGCGCGAGTGCAATAACTGTATAACCGGATTTTATCTGACTTAAAATTACTTACTCATAATCTCCTACTCCAGAAATTTTAGTGGAGTATTTTTAACGTTGTATTTTCACGCCCATGATGTGACGTAAAAAACACTGTCACACTCTACTGTCTCAAATGCCTAGATAATTAGAGAGAATTAAAAGTACAGATGTTGCACAATGATGAATTCCAAGCTAATCTTCTGATGATTGCTCGGGGTAAATAGAAAAAACTTCTATAAAACTATGATGTTATTAATCGGCAACACTGTTTGAGTTGAAATTAAATATTAACTTCTAACTGATGACTATTATTCAAAATTACTTCACACTCCTATTAACAGGATTAGCAATTATCTACGCGTCTGCTTTTATATTGCTAAGGTTGCTGCAAAACAGATTGATATTTAAACCAAAATCAGTCGTGTTAGTAACCCCTGCTACTTTTAACCTTCCCTATCAAGAGGTTTGGTTGTCAGTACCCAACTCCAATAACCAAAAAATATGTGGTTGGTGGATTCCCCAAACTCAACCCACGGCAAAAGTCGTCCTCTATCTACATGGCAATAGTGGTAACATGGCAGCCCAGGATAAAAGTTGTAATCTCGATCGGGTTGCTAAACTATATCAGTTGGGATTCTCCGTATTTACAATCGACTATCGGGGCTATGGTAATAGTCAGGGGCCGTTTCCTACAGAAGCCAGAGTATATGAAGATGCTTTGACAGCTTGGAATTATCTGACTCAAGACAAAAATTTTTCACCAGAAGACATATTTATTTATGGACATTCCCTCGGAGGAGCGATCGCTGTTAATCTCTGTCTGCAACAACCAAAAGCTGCAGGATTAATCGCTGAAGGTTGCTTTACTTCCATCAAAGATATGGCTAAATACAAACGTCGCATCCAGATATTTCCGCTCAACTTAGTAATAACTCAGAAATTTGACTTTATTAACAAAGTCAAATCATTGGAAATGCCAGTCTTTTTTATTCATGGTATGGATGACAAAATAGTGCCGGCAACCATGAGTCAAAAATTATTCGAGGCGGCACCAGACCCGAAAAAACTGCTATTAATCCCAAATGTTGGACATGATGACCTTACCGAAGTAGAGAGCGATCGCTACATAAAAGCTCTACAAGAATTCTTTGATCATATTACTAATCAGCATTGCACTGTCACTCAAGAATGTATTCATTAGACAGCATGGGTGAAAAAGAATGTAGAGACGTTCGATGGAATTTCTCTACAAGGGTTTGAGAACAAGGATATTTAATTTCCACGGCTATATCTAATACCAAGCGCGATAAATATTTGCTACAAATAGCTAGTGCAAAAAGGCAGCTATGCTGGAGGCAGCTATGCTGGAGGCAGCTATGCTGAAGGGAAGAAAGGTTATTGTACAAGCTTTTGAACGTTTTTTAACTGGTTAGTTATTTCCGCCATCCTC
>JBARXI010000698.1:0-15366 GCA_049647275.1 Microcoleaceae cyanobacterium | reverse complement strand
CCCAATAAAAAGCCTACTCTGTATGCAAAAATTGACATTGCTGGCACTCCCCTAAACTGGCCTCATTAACAACTCTAGTTCTTCGACTCTAGAAGTTTTGGGCTATCACCTCCCTCCATTAAAGCTGGTGCTTTGCCCTGGTTTAACATTTGTGTTTGCTGTATCTGAACAAAATTAACAGTCTGACCGAAAATATTACTGAACTTAGACTTTAGGGACTCTATGGCCTGTTGAGAGCGATCGCCAACATAGCCCTGCTCGGCCTTATGTGCTGCCTTAATTACGGTCATAGCAGTAATAGCATCAGCCAGTTCATCACTATTTTTTTCGCTGATAGTGTCTACTATTTCATTAAATACCTGCGACCCCTGGCTAATAGTAGGCTCGGTCACGCTCATTTCTTCATGGCTGCTCGACTGTTGGGGCTGTGGTTGAATAGACTCAGTATACTGATTAACTGCTGCTGTAGTCCCACCTAACTCAATTACTGAATTAATAGCCTGTTCGGTTGGTTCTAAACCTCGATTGTTCAGCGCCTTGGCTATACGATCGCGTTGCTGTTTATTTTCGCTCATAATGGAACTCCATTTTTGATAATGTACTGTTTTGCTGCCTCCCTATTGCCGTAATACTGGATTACTTGGCGATAGTACCAAATAAATCTCACGGCCTCTACTGGCAGCCAAAAATTGCGCCTATTCCCAGTTGCTATGGGGCAATCTTCTCGTAAAATCTCACCAGCCTCTACCATTGACTTGATATCGGCAAGGTCACGCTTTATAGATGCTTCACTGCATTTAAAACAGCTACACAGAAGTTGACTCAACTGCTGGCGCTTCCACGCTGCAATTGCTTCTAGTTCTTGGGGGAAGGGGATAAACTCAATCCCTGAAACGTCATCATTATCCAAAAACCAGAAATTTCTTAAACACAATCTCGCAATTATCAATCTCCTCTTGTCGGTTCATTACTTGAGCGATTATCAGCGAATCCCCCACACATAACTCTGGTTCTAAGGTATTTTCCGCAACTCCCAGATTAATTCCAAACTTCTGCTTAATTACGCTTGCAGTTTCTTCATAACCATAACTGGAAATTAATTCAGACTCCTCAATTTCATGCTTATAGGCTTCAGGGGAAATATCAACTAAAGCCTTTATCGTGCAATCTTGTTTAATCATGTTGGCCGAGATTGCCAAACCAAAATACTTTGTCATGTGCCTTACCTGAGCGTTATCTGAGACTTATTTTTAACGTTATGAGCTTTGGTTGAGCATTGCTCATGTAATTTATTGAAGCGCGATTAAATTAGATACACAATACCTCAGAGGTAAAAAAATACTGCTACTATAAACCAAGTAGCAGTACAATAAAAAAAGCAGTTTATTTAGCTGTTTTCATTTGAATTTTTGTTCTTGCAACCAATCCCGTCTCCATCAGTGTCCAAACGATGTAAGTCGGGATTTCCATCACCAATATCTATAACCACCACAGGAGTACCAATGTCTTTATTAATCACAATCTTGTTCCTCCTATTTCAACTGCCTCTAAAACTTGTCCTAGCCAACAGGACTGACCACAAAATTGTATTTGTTTGAAGTTTGAATGAAACTGCATTCGCTTTAGACGAAAACGACCTGCCTCTGTGTCAAAAAACCATCGCCATGCTTGATAAGCATACTCAGTCAATTTTTCTCCATTAGCTATTCGAGAAGTGCGATAGTCTAACTCCTCTACATCGTTTAAGTCATAAGCATTTCCCTGTAAAAACATTTCTGGAGGCTGGCCTTGTGCATTTAAGGCAGTGGGATTAGCGTAGAGCTTTTTCTGAGTAGAAATCGCATTGATATATGTAGGCAAATCAGAGTCTTCCAATAGCTGCAAAGTTATCAATGGTTCGGGAACATTAATCAGTAATTTAGAACTTTCTGATGATACCTGTGGAGGTAATGACTGACTGCCACCACTCAAGTTTGCAGATATTTTGTATTGCCTTCCATCTGTACCATAGAGCAAAACCTGGGAATAACCCTTAGCTGCACTAGCATCGGCAATTTTATCCCAAGCGTTGTCAAGTAAATAATCAATCCTGTCTACACCTAATGGTTCTCCATCACACCCCACAATAACTACTGTCTCTGCTGAAAGCTTTACCCAATGCAAACCTAATAGTGCATAATCTAAAGCTGTAAGTACAGCATTAAAGACCATTCCTAGTCCTCCCATTGATAGCTTTTCTTAACATTGTTCTTAGTTCTGCCGCATCTGCATTAAAAATTGCACAGAGCTTTATTAGTTCTGGCTCTGGTGGCACTCTACCCTCCAAGAGTATTTTCCAGCAGGCAAGAGCTATTTGACAATCTCTTTTTGCTTGCTGAATGTCAGCATTTCCTTCTTTCAAAGTGTCCACACCGTGCTTCCAATTATTAATATCCAGTTCCATTAGCGCCATAATCCGCCCACGCATACTGGTATCAAAGTCAAACGTTAACTTTTTAAAATCTGAGTGGATACTTTCAGGTGGGTCTATTTTTAAATACTTCGTTTTCTCTTCGATGGCCATTTCCTCAAATCTATATCTATATTATTATGACCCACTTTACTTATTGCACTTATTTCGTCTTCACAAGACAAAATTGACTGACTTAATTGACTTATTTAACCTATTTAACTTATAGTAGAACTACATAAAAAAAAGGGGTCGGCTTTACGACCCCCCCAATCTTTTTTTATCTATACTATGACCATAATTCAAAGACCAAGTTTTGTCTATTCCTCAAAAGTAATTCTTGAAGAGATTAATGAGTTTAATGTTGACAACTACTGCCCGACATTAAACCCGTTAGAGCTTTTGTACAAGTATCCCCTCAAAAAAGAAGTAATTGCCAAACTCTTAGGGATAACCCCTAGAGGAATCAACAACTATATCTACAAGCAAACTAACCCAATGCTGCCAGTTCAACGCCTAGCAGCCGAACTAGACATTTTTTGGAGTTCAATCAACAAAGCCAATAGTGGAGATTAATCCACCCCCATTACTTGATACTCCAGGGTTTCACACAAACGGCACTCAGTACCAAACACGGTAACGAGGTTGTAATTAGAGATGGTAGAGACTTTTTCCCGTCTCCAATCATCAAGCCAGTGACACCCTTGGGTTTCAAAGTTATGGACAACCCTATCGGCCAAAAGATAATTCATCATCTTCTCCATAGAGTCAGCATTCCACATAGAAGTACACGAACTGCCAATCACTTTGCTTGGGGTTTTTAAGCGATTGACCTCTACCGCTTTGGGGTTCATCCAGATTACCTTCTGAGTAGCCATCTCAGTCAGATAACAAGGATGCCCGCGTTGGTAGAGTTGGTTCAAATCTAGGTCTAGCTCTGGAATGATTATCTTGCTTTGGTTCATCTTGCTCTGATTCATAACTTTATTGATTGGAGGTGTAGACTTTGACAATTTTCTGAGGCCATAATTAGCCCCTGTCCAGGTTAATCTGGCCTCTCCCCAAATGTCAGCCACTGCTTGCAGCCAGCTTTCGCACTCCTGATAAATCGCGATTGCGTCTTCTCGACCAAAATGGGGAGGGGCAATGAAGGCAATACCTCCATTGGGTAGAACCCCCTGCTCCCAGCCATCAAGACACTTAGGTGTCGGTAAATTTTTCTCCTCTTTCATTGGTTTGTTCTTCAGTTAAAGTTCCATCTGCAGACCGGGCTTGGTGTACTAAATTTTGGTCGTAACCGAAAAAATCACAAAGCACGGTGAGTTCGAGGTCTGATAGGTTTTCACCCGACAAACAGCGCAACAGAGCGGACTTAATTACCATCGGCAAAGTTAATTCGAGCTTTGAACGCTCCTTTTCAATTCGCAATTGTCCTTGTAGATGGGTAATCTTTTCCTCAGACTGTTGCTGTTGCTCGACTAGCCTCCGGTGATAATGAGCCATAGTCTCGACCCACAAAGCGTTACGTTCGTCCTCGAACATCATTCGCTCAATGAGAACGGAGGCGAGAGAAGAAACAGCTCGTCCTTCTGTTGAAGCCCTGGCTTCGAGTTTTTCATATACACCCTTGGGTAAGGAAATTGATAATCGGTTGCTATCAGGCATAATTACTATGTTAAAAATTGTTTATGATTTAGTAAAGGTTTTTCAGAAAAATGATGCAAATATGTGTAATTATTACATGAATTTTGTAACTATATCTAAAACTGCTTGATTTATGTTGTCCATGCTGCTACATTCGTTTATTGAAGAAGGAAGAAGGCAGAAGGCAGAGGGCAGAAGGCAAAAGAGAGGTTAGAGGCAAAAAAGTCAAAAAAATGGACAGTCTGCCACTGCCCGATTGAGTAAAAAATATTGAAACTAAATATTTGAGATGGATACAAGTTAAACAAAAATTTAGGAATGCCTTCAGGTGAAAACGACACCATCAGGCTGTGATTAAAATTCACCTTCACCAGAGCAAAACTCACAATTGTGAACAAATTGGAACTGCATCATAATGAATAATCAAAACTTAACTAATTTCAAAGCAAAAGTCAATAACTTCCTAGATTTGTTAGGTTATAACCCTAATGATACCTTATACTTCAGAGGTTTTAAAGGTTCTAGCAAAGGTTTTGGTAAAAAAGTTAGCTATCAGCGACACAAAATTAACTACAAAGAATTACTCAAGTGGCAGAATGAAGGCTATGGCATTTACTTCGTTGTCAATGGTCAAGGGCACACAGATAAAGAGGTTAAGCTTGGTCGCGTTATTTTCTACGAGCATGACAACTTGTCAAAAGAAATACAAGCACAGCTTTGGCAAACCCTCAACTTACCCAAACCTACAGTACAGGTAGACACGGGTGGCAAGTCTATTCATAGTTATTGGGTATTAGCTCAACCCATACCAATAGAACAGTGGAAGCAGTTGCAAGCAGACTTACTCGAATACGCTGATGCCGACCGCAGTATCAAAAATCCATCGAGAGTCATGCGCGTTCCTGGGTTCAAACATCAAAATTCAGGCGTGAGTGCAGAAATTATTAGCAGTTCTGGCACTCGCTACAGCTACCAAGAATTACGCAATATCATCCCTCAGCAGCAACAACAGCCCACCTTAAACTTTGATAGAACAATGCAACTCGATACACCTTCAATAATCATATTTCTGACAAAAGATGACCGAAACCTCATAGAACGCGGTGTCTCTCAAGGCGGTCGCAACAATGCCGGAGCTAAGTTGGCAAGAAACTTAATTGGTACGGCACACAGACTTAATTATCTGGGTATCAACTACAATGATACACCACTTGCACTGTTTGAAGATTACTGCAGTCGTTGCAGTCCTCCTATTAATAGCAAGGAAGTACAACAAATTTGGAAATCTGCTCAAAAAGATAACCCTACTGCCTCACTTACTGATGATGCTTTGGAGAATTGTCTCAAGGCGTGGCAAAAAAATCAGATGTACAGCAAAACTAAAACTCAAAGCACTAAAAATAATTCACCCAGTAATGAGAAGAAATCAAGTGAAGTGGCAAGTCTTAAGGATAAATGGAACAAATCAAAAGTATTGGCAAAAATCATTAATCTTGCCGAACAACGTCCCACCGATAGCAAGTTAACCTTAGAACTTAAAGAACTTTCCATAGAAAGTGGATGGGATATCTACTCCCTTAAACAAATTTATCAACACACTATTGAAGATTTTGACAGCGAAGTCGAACTCAGTGACGAGCAAAGGGAATTTTGTGAAATACTAGAAGCTAATGTTTCTTTAAATTCACACGCTATGTTACCTCAACAACTTCATCCTCTTCTTAAATTTGCTGACAACTTAGGCGTTTCTCACGAACCTGTTTTAGTAGCTTTAGAAGCTGTTGCATCTTCTTTAATAGACCCAAATACTAAAATTATTGGTCGCGAGTGCAGCAACTATGACCAGAACGCTACCATCTTTTCTGCCATTGTCGGCGAACCAGGTTCTAAAAAGTCTCCATTAATTAAAGCGATCGCTCGTAAACCTCTGCGAGAGATGCAGAACGAGGCGACTAACAAATACGAACGAGATTATGCCCGTTATCAAGATGATTTAGAAGACTGGGAAGTAGCAGACAAGTCCAACAGGGGGGACAAACCTGAAGAACCTAAGCTCAGAGTTTTCAGCACCGGGGACTACACTCCCGAAGGACTGCGGGAATTGTCCCAATACAATCCCAAAATTCTCAGGTGTTTTGATGAGTTGGCCAGAGAGGCTAAAGCCCAAGGCCAGTACAAAGGAGGTAAGGGAGGTGATGCCCAATTACTTCTAGAATCCTATGATGGGATTTTGGACGAAGTAACCCGACGGGGCAAAATTTATCCTGGGGGCACGGTTAATCAACCTCTGCTCGGTGGTATTCAACCAAAAATCCTTTCCGATATTGTTTCCAGTTCTGACCCTACAGGATTATTTGCCAGGTACAACATTGCCACTTTGGACAATTCCCCTCACTTCTGGGATGGTGATGATGATGTCCATTTAGATATTACTCCCTTGTTGGTTAGTACCTACAAAGCCATAGACTCTCTGCCTGCTATGACTTTCAAGCTTTCTCGTGATGCTTACCAACTTTTCAAAGCTTGTCACAACCGGGCAGAAAACCAGAGAATTAAGGCCGACTCTGATGCGATCGCATACCAATATGCAAAGCTCTCTGGCAAAATCCTCCGGTGGGCAATGGTCTATCACATTCTCCATGCTGTGGCTCAAGGAGAAACTCCTGCTGAAATAGTTGAGAAAAAATTCATTCAGATTGCGAAAGAGCGGGCCTACTATCAAATATCCCAAGTCAAAGGCATTCTCAGTATTATGGATAATTCCAAACCGAGCAAACTGTTTCAGTTACACCAGTACGCTTTGAGGAAGGGGGAACCTATTACGCCCAGGGATGCGGTCTATAAAACAAAAAAGGCCAAAGACCGAGGAGAGGCCATTGATTTTTTTCGCCGACTAGAACAGATGGGATGGGGCCGAACGATAACCACCTCTCGGACGATTAAGTTTGAGGCTTTTGAGGAGAAAAAAGCCCCACCACCAGAATCAGCAGAATCAACTGTTACTGCTGACACCTCGGAATCGAAATCTAGTAGCAATCACGCCCAACCCAGTCATAGCAATCATTCTGACCCAAGCACCGAGACAACTGCTACTACCACTCACAGAAGCCAAACTGCTGTCAGAGACGGGGATATAGAGGATAATGTCCCTACTGTTACTAATCCTTCTCACCAGCCTGAAATTAAAACAAGTCTAGATAATCAAACTCGCTCCAAACCTCCCCATCAATCGATCAACGATTTTCGAGTGGGACAAAAGGTGAGGGTCGATGGCCTTTCTCTTGTAATTCAGATTGCAGAGATAGATTTCAAAAAGGGACTTTTAAAGGATGAAGAGGGGACTGCATTCAAGTGGCAAAGGTGTCAGATTGTAGAGGAATCTTAAAAATTCTTGTCACAAAAACTGTCACAAAAACGTCACAAATCGCTTTTTTTCCCGCTTGTAATAGCAACTAGCACTTCAAGGCAAATCCATAAGTAAAACGATAAAACCCAGAGTACAAAAGGCTTTTAACAGTGGGGGTAGTGGGACTTGAACCCACACGACTGTTAAGGTCAACGGATTTTAAGTCCGTAGCGTCTACCATTCCGCCACACCCCCATTTTATATTTAGAGGACTGAGCTAGGATAAAAAGCTCATTCATTTATTAAATCACAATGTTCAAGATATTTGCAAGTATTTTGAAGAAAAAAATTATTAAGGATTCTAGGTTAACAAATTAATTTTTTTTTTACCCAATTATAGTGGGTAATTTATCTTTTCTCTCCTGGGTTTAATACCCCATCATCTACACGGTACTTAAAATTGGTTGGGGTTTCTAGACACGAAGTGGCAGGTCGTTGATATCCGCAATTTTCCCTTTCCTAGGTCATGCGGAGCTAACAGCTCCCGCAGCATAGCTGCCTTCTTCAACGCAAGTGGTGGAAAGGTTCAAGTTAAAAAAATCACGTGCCTAGAGAAAATATGCAATAATCTGGAGGCTTGCTGAAAAAATCACCTTTCAGGCCATAATATATTTAATATTGTAATTTCTAAATCTTGATTTATGAACTTAGAGCTAGACGCGAATCAGACAGTCCTAATTATTTATGCAGCCTTAGCAGGAGCCTATCTCCTGGTAATCCCAGCCATAGTTTATGCTTACCTAAATATCCGTTGGTATGTTGCTAGTTCCTTTGAACGGGTCTTCATGTACTTATTGATGTTCTTGTTCTTCCCTGGTATGTTGGTTTTGTCCCCATTTTTAAACTTTCGCCCCAGACGGCGACAAATTGAAGGCTAATGCGACGAATTGACGCTATTGGAATAAGTCTCGGTATCTTTATTGCTGGTGGCATCCTCTACTTTATATTGCAGGTAGTGGGAGTCAATGCTATAGAGGCTGGTATCTGGACACAAGCTGTTTTGGTCGGTGGCTTGGTTGGCTGGCTGCTGACCTATTTATTTCGGGTTACTAATAGCAATATGACCTATAACCAACAGTTAAAAGATTATGAAGAAGCAGTTATCCAAAAGCGTTTTGAAGAGCTGACTCCAGAAGAGTTGGCTCAGTTGCAAGCCGAAGTTGAACAGGAAAAGGCAGCTAAGACAGATAAGCAGGAATAAATTCTCTATCCAATATTGAAAATTTAAAAATGATTTCAGTTTCTCAGTGTTTTGATTCTCTGCGCAATTCAGAAAATGGTCGCCAGTGTGCTTTTATTCCCTTCATTACAGCAGGCGATCCTGATTTGGAAACTACGGCAAAAGCTTTAGAGGTATTGGATAGTAGTGGGGCCGATTTGATTGAGTTGGGTGTGCCCTATTCTGACCCTCTAGCTGATGGCCCGGTGATTCAGGCTGCGGCTACTCGTTCTTTGGGCCGGGGGACAACTTTGGAGTCGGTGTTGGAGGTGGTGCAGACGGTTAGCCCTAAGTTGCGATCGCCGATTATTTTGTTTACTTATTACAATCCGATTTTGTACCGAGGGGTGGAGAGCTTCCTGAAAAAAATTTATGATGCTGGTGCGAGGGGTTTGGTTGTGCCAGATTTACCTTTGGAAGAAGCTGATATTTTGTTGAGGCCTGCTAGTGATATTGGCATTGAGTTGACTTTGTTGGTGGCTCCCACTAGCCCAAAGGAGAGAATAGAGGCGATCGCTCGTCAGTCTCAAGGTTTTATTTATCTGGTGAGTGTGACTGGGGTGACGGGAATGCGTACTCAGGTGCAGACACGGGTGGAAGATTTGTTGACACAAATGCGGGCAGTTACTGATAAACCTATTGGTGTGGGTTTTGGTATTTCTCAACCGGAGCAAGCTCTACAGGTAAAGAAGTGGGGAAGTGATGCAGTTATTGTTGGGAGTGCGGTGGTGAAGCGGTTAGCGGAGGGAACTCCGGATGAGGGGTTGGAGGCCATCGGGCAGTTTTGTCGGAGTTTGAAGGCTGCTATTAGGTAAATTGGCTTCAGTAGAATAAGGCAGAAACGAAAGAAAATGGGAGGGAGATTCAAACCTCATCCCATTACTTGGAGCCATTTTATATTTTGTATATGATTGACTTCTCCCTCGACTGAAGTACGAGGGATTCTAAGCAGTTGTTCCAAATCCGGTTAAAACCACGATTCTCCACGACTACTAGCTGTCACTAGCCTCTTTTTCTAGTGGGAGTAGTCAAAAAAACCCTAAACGCTCAGATAAGCTGAATATTGCACCTACATTGCGCTTACTTTCCTAATCGCTTTCGTGAGTGGTTGCCTATACCAGTCTGGCAGATTCAAATAGCTACTTAAGCTGCGTTGCTTGCCTGTCCCCTGGAACTTTACCCAAATCAATCGGTTAGTTTCCAAAAGAGCGGGAATTTCACCTGTACTAGCTTTAAGATCAACACTATCAACCTTGTTCCTACTCGCTTGTTTCATTATACCCAAAAACACGGGGTTAAAACCCCTCTGTGTGATTCATCCACGGGATAAATCCGCGTGGCTTTCTGACTGATTCTCTGTAAAATCATATACTTTGCCATCTTCTAAAAATTCTCTTTGCGATAACCAAATCCATAGTCGTGACACAGCTTATCTAACAGTTGAGAAAGCCCTGGCGCACCGCAGAAAAAGACATCCACTTTCTCAGGTTTATGTTTTTCCGCAACTGAACTAAAAATTTCATCCCAATTCGGACGTCCGGTTTGAGTACGACTTTTTAAACCCGTAATTAGGTCAACTTGACTGCGGGAGTGCATTAAATCCATTGCCATGAATAGGGTTGAAGATTTCATATCTGACCGTTTCTGCGCCCCTGTTAAATAGAGATTGATATCAAATAAGTTTTCTGTATCTTCTTGTTCAAGTCTAGACAAAACTTCGATAAACCATTCAAAAGACTTTCGGTCTCGATTCAGCCAGTAAAAGTATACCTTTTGCAAACGCATATTTTGAGAACCCTGCTTTTGACGTTCTAAAATACTTCTGAGAATTGAAGCAAAAGGAGTTACTCCAATTCCCGAAGCCACAAGCATGGCGTATTTAGACTCAAAAATGTGGGTACTCGGTGTACCGTAAGGACCATCAATATATACTTTCAAGCTATCTTCAGGTTGAGAAGAACCGGAACGAATCCATTCTTCTCGTCTTTCTTTAAACAGTTGATAAAGGCGACCTGTCCAACTGCCAACTGCTCGGATATGTACAGATAAAATATCGGGTTGTTCGGGAGCGCTACTAATGGTAAAGGGATGCCATTCAAATTTAGAAACACTGGGACATTTGAGAAACACATAGTCACCGGGTTGATAATTCATTGACGGAGGAAGTTGCATCGTTACACCCAAAACTTTTGAGGGTAACAAAGAGGCATTCAGAACATAGGTGGGTTCTTTGGTTTTCACCCAACGTAAAATTTGTTCGACAGCATATCCAATAATCGGCACTAATGCCCATTTCCAAAACACAGGGCCGTGAATTAACGCCAGAATAAACCAGAACACATAACCCAGATGAGCCATATAGAATAAGGCAAATTTACCCCCTTTGCGAATTGGTTCCTGTGCAGTTACCCACATGAGTGTAAAGACAATTAGTAATAGAAAACCCGAAAAACCTGCTTTGGTTCCAAAAAGACTTTGCCAGAACGGAGCAGATAAAGTGGTGTAGTTGAAAAAATGAGCAATTGTGTGTACAACTGCGGAGGCAAACATCACTTGACCAATCAGTTTGTGAAACTCAATGTGTTCATCAAGGGGAAGGTAATTATTCAGAGGACCTTTGCGTAGCCAAGTGATTAAATGGCGCATGACGGGAATTAAAATCAAAGCCCCATTGAAGTTGAGAGTGGCCCCACAACCTCGGGCAATTTGAACATAAAAATTTGCACCTTGATTTCCATATCGGATAAAGGCTTCAAAAAACAGAAAGAAATTGATCCCAATATAGAGTGCAAGAAAGAGGAGTGTGACCCAATTATTCTGAAGATAATGCTTGAACCGAGTTCGTTGTATTTGCTTCTGTTGTTCGGCTGAAAGTAAGTTTTCTTCCGGTTTGTGAGGGGTTAGCCAAGCAATAGGACTAACAGCCATTGTCTCTAGTAAATCAGGAGATTTTCCCATTAACGCTTGAAATTCTTCAAAAGAAATTTCCCCATCATCGTTGATATCTGCTTCTTGAAATAAAACATCAACTAACTCGACGACTTGTTCCGGTGGCAAGTCTAAATTGTTCTCTTTGATACTAGACGTAATTAATTGATGTAACTCTCCTTTAGAAATCCCACCATCACCATTACGATCGTGAAGTTGATAGGAAAATTTCAACTTTTCTTCAGGCGTTCCAAAGACTAGAGATTCAACTGAACTAATAAACTCTCGCACGGAAATAGTGCCACTGTTATCGGTATCAAATAGGGTAAAAAGGCGATCGCTGATATACTCATCTTTTAGTTGTAAACCCCTTTGAAATTCCAATCGATCGATTTGATTATCTTCTCCAGCGATCTTTATGAACACTTCTTGTAGCTCGTTTATTCTGTTAAATACCTTTTGTGAATCCATAGTCAAAAAATGATAATTATGGTAATAGAATATCATCAAGTTCATGGGATAACAAGCACTTCAAACCAATATTATACGCCTAGGTTACAAATCTTAACTGCTACGTTGCTTGATTGCTCTGTATTTATTCTTTGAGTTGGGCATCGCTATTCTCTCGATCCTGGGTTCCTCACTACTTATATCATGTCCGGATAATTAGTGATAAAAAAATTTTCTCCTTCTTTTCTTCTTTCTTCCCTCCTGTTTGCGGAGCATTCCGTAGGAAATTCTGACTCCTGACTCCTGACTCCTGACTCCTCAGTAGTTTATTTATAACTGTTCAACCGGACATGATATTACTACTTAACGTTTTGAAGTGGGGAACGTTTAAAGGAAGCAGCTCTGTTGGAGGCAGAGAGTAGAATAGTATTATAAATATACAATAACTAAATAACTAATTACCCGGGTTTGATATTATAGGGGTTTTGAGACCAAACCCCTACAATGGAATATCAATCTCTAGAATTAGTGTTTTTTCCAGCCTGATTGATAATATACTGGGGAACCTGTATCTGAAACAAAGTGACAAGTCAGGTAAGAATTAATAAAACTCTTCCATACTGGTTCACTTGACTTGCGATAATATTCTCCTAACAAAGGTTTGATTGCCTCTGTTGCTGTCTTGAGATGATAGTGAGGCATATTTAGGAATATGTGATGCGCTACATGAGTACCAATGTCGTGATGAATAGAATTGATAAAACCGTAGTCGCGGTCGATGCTAGATAATGCACCTTTGAGAAAATTCCAGTCGTCTCCACGATACCAAGGAATGTCTGCTTCTGTGTGATGTAGGAAAGTGACTAAATCTAGCCACATGATAAATATTACATAAGGAACTAGGTAATATTTGACTAAAAATACCCAACCAAATTGATAAGTCAGGAAACCAAGAAAACCTATCATTAACATCCAAAGTGCTGAACTGGTTAAGACATCCGACTTTTCATTAGGACGGAATAATGGACTGTCGGGCATGAAATGGGAGCCTGCACGATTTGGCGATCGCCTAAATAGATAGAATGGATAAGCGAATAATACTATATAAAAGCGACCTAGCTTTTCATACCAGGGCATCATATTGTACTTACTCTCGGAAACTGGATACCAACTTTCATCAGTGTCGATATTTCCCGTATTGGCGTGGTGAGTTCTGTGGCTAATACGCCAACCGTGGTAGGGGACGAGAATGGGACTATGAGACAGATGTCCAATTAGGTTGTTGAGCCATTTATATTTGGAAAAGGAGCCGTGACCACAATCATGGCCTACTACAAATAATGCCCAAAACATAGTTCCTTGCATCAACCAGAAGATTGGGAAAAAGAACCATGAATCTAGATTGTAGGCAATGGCATACAGTCCTGCAATAATGCCAAGATCTAGAAAAAAGTAGCTCAGAGACCTCCATGTGGAAGGCTCAAAACAGTGAGGAGGAATAGCTGCCTTTACTTCTTGGAGAGTAAAGGGTAATTCTATTTTTGAGGGAGTAGAGTTTTTATCAGTTGATCGATCTACAACAGTGTTTGATTGCACTAAATTTTCAACTTTATGTAATATGACTAATATTTCATCTTTGAGAAGTCGCATTGGGCAGATTTAGTTCCCATAAGCTACCCCTGGCTATGGGGTAAAAATGGACATAACCTTTACTACACCAGGACAAATCCCATTAGCTTAGAAAAAAGAGCTAGTGGGTGATGAAACAGAGTATATCGTACCACTATCAAAGGATAGTTGGGCACAACAAATTTGTTGTTTTAGCCTAAAAATAGCTTGTAGGCTAGGTTTTGGCTTTCATCCAAATAGCGATAACCCAAACTATCGAGAAAAGCTTGCCATTCGGCCATCTCGTAGGGGGGCACTTGCATCCCGACGACAATACGTCCATAATCTGCCCCATTATTGCGGTAGTGGAATAGACTAATATTCCAGTTTGGACTCATGGAGGCGACGAATTTCATTAATGCACCTGGCCTTTCGGGGAATTCAAAACGGTAAAGTAGTTCGTGGTGGGCTAGGGGAGAACGACCCCCGACCATATGGCGCAGGTGTAATTTTGTCAGTTCGTCGTCGGTTAAGTCTATGGTTTTCAAGCCTTCGGTTTCAAAAGTTTCTACTATTTTGGCAGCATCGGCGCGGTTTTCTATTTGCACTCCTACGAAAATATGTGCTTCTTTTTCGTCAGCAATGCGATAGTTGAATTCGGTAATATTGCGTTTGCCGAGACAGTCGCAAAATTTGCGGAGACTGCCTGGAGTTTCTGGAATGGTGACGGCAAATATGGCTTCGCGCCGTTCGCCAAATTCTGCTCTTTCGGCAACAAAGCGGAGGCGATCGAAGTTCATGTTTGCACCGCAAGCGACGGCGATGAGAGTTTCCCCTTGAATTTTTTCTCGTTCGACGTAGGCTTTTGCACCAGCGATCGCTAAAGCGCCAGCAGGTTCTAAAATTGAGCGGGTGTCTTCAAATACATCTTTTATGGCAGCACAGGTATCATCAGTTTCCACCAAAATAATATCATCTAAATATTGCTGACAGAGACGAAATGTTTCTTCTCCCACTTCCCGCACCGCCACACCATCTGCAAATAATCCCACCTGTGGTAAGCGTACTCGATGTCCGGCGTTTAAAGATTGTGACATGGCATCAGCATCAACAGGCTCGACTCCAATAATTTTGATATCGGGACGCAACCGTTTGACATAAGCAGCTATACCGGAAATTAAACCTCCACCACCTATGGCGACAAATATTGCATGGATAGGTTTTTGATATTGGCGGAGAATTTCCATACCTATTGTACCTTGCCCGGCAATAACGTAAGGATCGTCGAAAGGGTGAATAAAGGTTAAGCCTTTTTCTGCTTCTAATTGATGAGCGTAACTACAAGCTTCGTCGTAGGTTTCCCCATGCAAGACGACTTCGCCTCCTCTAGCTTTGACGGCATTTATTTTTAGTTGGGGAGTAGTGACAGGCATGACAATAATGGCGCGGGTGCCGAGGCGACTTGCTGCGAGGGCGACTCCTTGAGCGTGGTTTCCAGCAGAGGCTGCAATGACACCGAGGGAGAGAATGTCGGGTGGGAGTTGAGCCATTTTGTTGTAGGCACCGCGCAGTTTGAAGGAGAAGACTGATTGCATATCTTCTCGTTTGAGTAGGAGGTTGTTATTGAGGCGGTTTGAGAGGTTAGGTGCGGGTTCGAGTGGT
>JBARXI010000697.1:0-16462 GCA_049647275.1 Microcoleaceae cyanobacterium | reverse complement strand
GCTTGCTTATTATCAAACAAAGGAATTTATAGTTAAAGAGTATAAAAGTGGAAATACTGAAAATACCATTGAATTTATTAAATATTTGCAACGGCAAAGGGCGGGAAAAAGATTGGCAATATTTTGGAATGGAGCAACTCCTGAATAATTCTCAAGAATGCGCGAGAATATTTGATGACAATAAATCAAGATTTATCAGAAGAAGAATGGTTGATAAATTGTACAAAATTTGCCCCGAACGCCCCAGAGCACTCGCCCCGTTGAAGATATCTGGTTACAAGTCAAAAATTTCATCAGACAATTTTATCATCTTTGCACCTCTTTTAAAATAGTTAAGTGGTTATTTAAGTTTTTTGCACCCTTGTCAAATATTCGATTTTCCCAAACTTTTTCACTATGGAATTTTGCCACAACCAACTTAGGATTGCTATATTTTTAATTAATCTGTTGATTATTAACTTCGTCCTGAGAAAATAAATTATCATCAATAGCTTCATCCGAGCTAGTGTGAGTTACTTCTTTTATCTCCGACTCTAATGAAAATGTATCAACAATTAGTTGAATTTCAGACTCCTCTAATCGCTCGATCTGAATTTGATCTAGACGAGGACTCTCAGCCGAAGTTACAGTATCCGAGCTAGTGTGAGTTACTTCTTGTGTCTCCGACTCTGATGAAAATGTATCAACAATTTGCTGAGTTTCAGACTCCTCTAATCGCTCGACCCGAATTTGATCTAGACGAGGACCATCAGCCGAAGTTACAGTAAATTTGAGATTTTTGTAGTATAATATTTCCCCTTCAGTAGGAATCTTTTGTAACTGATAAATCAGAAAGCCGCCCAAAGTTTGATAGTCTTCACTCACGGGTAAATCTAAATTTAATAACTCATTAACTTCTTCAACACTTAATTGTGCCTGCACGATAAAAGTCCGATCGTCCAACATTTGAAAAGTCACTTCTTCTGTTCCAGTTACCTCATAACTATCACCACCAATAATTTCAGCAATCAAATCCTCCCTAGTAATCAATCCGGCAGTACCACCAAATTCATCTACAACTATTACCATTTCTGGGTGCTGACTACTACTTACAATGTGGCGCATTCGCTGCATAAGTGACAGCAACTCATTCAAATAAATATTTTCAGAAACAAATCTGGCGGGTCGAATCCAAGATATAATTGGAGTCTGTAGAGATAATAAACCTTCAGCCAAAGGTTTTGCCAACTCTTTGAAATCAATAATACCCTGAATATCATCTATTGATTGACCAATTACAGGATAACGAGAATGACCAGATACTCTAATTTCATCTAACAAATTTTGAAAAGTAGCATCACTAGGGATAGCATCTATATTAGTACGTGGAACCATAACTTCCACAGCCGAGACCTCACTAAATTCAAAAACATTACTAAGTAATTGTCGTTCTTCTGCCTCTAAACCAGTTGATTCAGTGGAAGTAGAAATAATTAACTGTAATTCTTCAGGAGTAACTGGTGCTTTCCAAATTCCCTCAGTGTATTTAATTCCCAGCAGTCGCAACAACCAACGAGTTGATTGGTTTAAAATCAAAATAAAAGGATTAAAGAAACGAGAAATTGCTAGACTTAGAGGAGCTAATAATCTAGATAACTGCTCTGAATATAGGAGCGCTACTGACTTTGGGCATAATTCTCCCAGTACAATTTGTAAGTAAGCCAGAATAAAAAAAGTAACGATGGGAATTGCTAGGGAGTGGGCGATCGCTTGACTAATCTGAACCGGTAATGGCATAGAAGCTAGAGCTGTTCTGACTATGGCTGCCATAGTTCCCTCACCAATCCAGCCCAATGCTAAACTAGACAAAGTAATGCCCAATTGAGTTGTTGATAGTAGTCGCTCTATACTTCTTTGAAGTTTCTGAACAATTCTTGCTTGGACATCACCTGCATCTACCAGTTGATTAATACGCGATTGCCTTACAGAAACAATTGAAAATTCTGCCACTACAAAAAAGGCATTGATAGAAATCAACAGCAAAACTGACAAAAGTCGCGATAGTATCTCTGTCCAGGTCAGTAGTGCTGGGCCAGGTATCTCTCCCAAACTTACTGCCATCTCCCTTGCCTTAAACCCATTACCATGTTCACATTTATTAAAACTTACAATCTCACTTCTAATCTAGCTCTAGCTTTAAGATAATTTTCAAAAAATCGATAATTGGGGAGGGTATGAGGGAATTTTACCCTCATTTCTAATACTGCTGCTGTTGCACAGACAGAGGTCATGGTTAAGATTGGCGAGCCTAGGGTAGCTATATGGCAAACAGGAATTGGCATGACTCGACCGGCTATCCAACACTTTGCTGATGCACCACCAGTTTTTCTACCAATAAAAAATATATAAATCTATGTGGGAAATATAACTTGTGGGAAATATCATTTTTTGATAGATCCTACTAAACCCAATCACAATCCAATTAATCTACTGAAATCTTAGACATTTTCAACTCTAACTTTTGATCTGGATAATCTGTTAACTCCAGGGAAAGTTCCTTAGCATTATCTAACAAAGCAATCGGGATTGTCACAATACCATAATACCTTCTACCATTGGGAGGCAATTCTCCTGGTAAATCTTCTGTACTTGCACTGAGAACCCTTCCTTGGTTATCTGTCACATTTAAAAAACTGTAAAGAAATCTTACAGATTGCTCTCCTTCATTTTTCAGGTTAACATCTAATACTAAAGAATTACCCCAACGACGAACATCATTAACTTCTAGGACTACTCCAGCATCACGACTAACTATAGGAAAACTTTGCTTGGGTTGACTCGGTTCAGAAGATTTTGCCTGAGGTGATTTCTTCTCAGAATCTTTTTTAGCAGTTTTTTCCTCAACCACCCCACCATTTGCGATTAGATTCTGGACATTAGCCAGAATTTTATCTTCTTTCAATAACACCACATTATCTTGACGAGTCGAAGTACCTTTAGCACCTGCCAAATTATTAGTAGGACGGGTATCTGGCTGAGTAATTCCTTTCAAAGCTTCCCTACCCAGATTAAATCCCCAAGAAGAGCTACTCAAACCCGCACCAAACATAAGACCCAGCAGACTAAGAGTCAGAACAATAGTAGAATTCATAGTTGATATATATATATAGATTAGATGTTTTTTAAAGTTTATCTTAAATCCTTTTTTGTACAGTTTTGTAGTATAACAATTGTTAAGTAGTCCGGCAACTGATGGTTGAATTGAATTTACTGGAGACTCCAGTCGCCTTGTCCTTTTTCATATTCCAGTTCAAACATGGAGGCTTTCAAACCCCCGAATAATTTTCCTTAACCAAATTCAAAAAACTGTGTTACTATAATCAATGATGTAAAAATTTAAAAATTTGTCTAGTAGGCCATTAAACTCTAGATAAATCCAAAATTAAGCGCCCTTGGCCGATTGGGGAGGCAGCAAACTCATAATTTGCCTTCAGGCTGGTTCGATTCCAGCAGGGCGCATCAAAAAAAATCAAACATATAAAAATCTAACTAATTACCGCCAAAAGTAGGACCTTGGTCAGCAGCAGGGGTGGTCATTATCGATGTATTGTAAGGATTAATTAGATCGGGAGTACGAATAACTGGTGTACTGGAAAACTGTCGTCTCTGCTCATCTATATAGAGCTGGTTCACTCGTTCATTGTCATCACCAATAGCTTGGTCTGGAAATCTTGGGACACCAAAATAATTACCGATTTGTTGTAGGAGACCTCTATTTCTAAAAAAGTTCCTAGAACCTCTTTGAGTAGCTCGGTTAAACTCTTCGGCAAAAGGTTGATATGTCCGCGCAGAATCTCGTGGATGTCCAGCTTTGGCTGCATGAGCAGATGTGAGAATTGCGATCGCAGAAAATACAAAAATACCACTCAGGCTTTTCCAATTCATGGCCATAATCTATTATTTATTCACATTAACAATCTAACTTTGACATTATCGCCGCTAAATTGCTCGTATTATAACAGTGAAATTCTTGATTGAAATACTCCCGGTACTATAATAAAAGATTATGGAACTATCGTAATAGACTCACTATTCATCCCAACACTAAGCACAACTATAGTGTAGTGTGGATCTTTTAGTGTTTAAAGGTAAAATCAAATCTTTTCCAGATTTCCTAGATTAAAAGTATGACCAATAAAAATTCATCCCAAAACCAATCTTATTTATCTTTTGCTACTGCTGATTTAACCACTATTAGAGAGCAACTACTTGAGTTATTATGTAAGTTAGCCTATCGTGAAGGCGATTTTGTCTTATCTTCAGGAAAACGTAGCTCCTATTATATAAATGGTAAATATGTCACTCTTCATCCCCACGGCTCTCTAGCCATTGGCAGGTTATTTTTGTCCATGTTGCCTGAAGATACTCAAGGGGTAGCAGGTTTAACCCTAGGTGCCGATCCAATAGTTACTGCTGTTAGTGTAGTGTCTGCTTATGAAAATCGACCTATACCCGCCTTAATTATCAGAAAACAGGCAAAAGGACATGGTACAATGGCTTATATTGAAGGACCTCAACTAGAAGCTAATGCCAAAGTAGTTGTTTTGGAAGACGTAGTAACTACTGGAGCATCAGCAATGACCGCAGTGAATAGATTGCGAGAGGCTGGTTATATTGTTGAGCAAGTATTAGCTCTTGTCGATAGACAGCAGGGAGGGGCGCAATTATATCAACAAGAAGGGCTTAAATTTGAGACAATATTTACTATATTAGAGCTACAAAGACATCTGAAAAATAGCAGCTATAAAAATGACTAGTAAAGTAGATTATACAAACTCTGAATGGAATCTACTGAAGCAAGCTATTACACTAATATGGATTATAGTTACTGCTTCCGATCTTACTTTATTTTCAGCTCTGAAAGAAGTGTTTGCTTTTACTCAAAAAATTAAGAATGCTAAGTTAAATTATCAAGATAATCAACTTATTCAGGATTTGTTAGCAGATATTTCTGATGAGGAGGAAGAAACAAAAATCAATGAGATAGAAACGGCAGAAAATTTTGAAGATTTTCTAGAAGATGCACTAAAAAAACTTAAAGCAGCAGTAGCGATCGCTCAGATTAAAGCTACTCAGAAAGAAGCCCAAGAATATACAGAATTTCTCTATGAAATAGCTATTCAAATAGCAAATGCTTCTGGAGAAGGTATGTTTGGCACAGGACCTAAAGTTAGTAAAAAAGAAGCTATAGTTTTAGAGCAACTGAAAATAGCTCTTAACTTAGCTTAATTAATTTAATTATTTGAATAATTCTGATAGTAAAGAAAAAGTTAGTTAGGGCAAAAAAAATCTTAAACTTATATTCAATTGCTATACTTTGGTAATTGGTAAGATGATTTTCTAGTAGGGGTGATACCCATCATTTAGCCTGGTTCGATATTTAGAGTTATTAGAAGTGGATTACTCTTAAAGTTTCATCTCTTAATTTACCAACACCTATTTTTGGCAAGTCCCTAAAGCAATTAAAGATTTACAGATATGACATTAAAATTTTGATAGAAAACTCGCCAGTTATCTTGAGGGTGTAACTGTTCCCATACTTGTTCTAAATGCTTACCTTGCCATTCCACAACAGGGTTATGAGAATCTGGATTTAGCCAAGGTAAATCTAATGGATTATCGATTACAATTCCAATATATTCTTCTGTACTAACTGTATCAAATTGAATATCTTTACATATTGCATCTTGTAGAGGTATCAATGTAGTTTTCTCTACTATTTGATAGCTAGGAGCAAAAGCTTTAGAAGGTGTAACTAGGTATTTAGTTATATTACCTTGAGAATCTAGCCCCCGATTGAACAACAGTAGATAACTTCTTGGACTATCGATATTTATTTTTAAGTTCAAGGGAGTATTTATGGGAAGACTCTCTTTGGGTAAAGCTGGAGGAACTTTCATTCCTTTAGAGGAATAATCTTCAGGATGTTTGCAAAACTGTATCCAATCTAAATTAGTTTGCGCTTTTTGTTTCCAATTGTCCCAAATATAGTCTTGTAGCCAACGATAATATTTTATGTTCCACAACCATTGATAAACAATCTGCCAAGGACTTGCTGTGCTAGATTTCTTTCTGCCTGGTTTTCCTTTTTGATTCCCCAAACCAAGCTGTTCTGGGGTAATGCCATCTTGAACTAGTTCTTCTCTAAATTCCCGATATATTTTTTCTATTACTACCTTAATATGCTGATTAATTCCTGATACATTATATTTACCCTTCATCTGTTCTAATCCTTCAGCTATTTCTGTAGTTTTGAGAGAATAATTATTAGTATTAAAACGTTGCATAAAAGTCCAATGCTGAAGTTCGGGAGGGACATTCCCAGGAAATATTTTTTTGCTGATGTACTCTAAGAATTCTGTTTCTAATAAAGGCATTTTTGTCCTCCAAAAGCTTTTGATTTTAATTATAAAGTAGCTTCAATAAATATTGGGGGTTTATTTTTATTTATTTTTATTGATGTTCATCGCTCTTCTTTGGATATAAGATATAAAAATGTATAGCAATCAGGAATGATTTATGATATATTTAAGAACTATTAAGATAAATACAAACTCTTTTACAGCAGTTTCCGAAGCTATGAGGTACAGAGGTACAGTTGTTTTTATTCTTTTCTGTTCCCTGTTCCCTGTTCCCTGTTCCCTGTTCCCTGTTCCCTGTTCCCTGTTCCCTCAAGCCTAAAATTTTGTACCTCATAACAACGGGAAACGCTGTATATTCTGACTTCTGACTCCTAATTACCACTCAAACCTCATAACTGAAATATGATTGCTATAGTAGTTTAGTTAGTAGAAAAAATCATGGTTTTTCTTTGATTAAAAATAATAATGTTTGTAAATAATGTCAGGCAGAACTCACCTAAGTAAAAAAAACTGGTAGAAATATTTTCTGTAGATATGACTTTAGCACTTGAAGCTAGTTTTATTTTGGGAATCGAGTCAATACTTACCAACTCTTATCAGAAAATATTGATTTGTATATTTAATTTAAGGATTGAAGATTATATATGTCAGCAACAGTAAGTAATCCCAGCATACAACAGTTAGAAAGAGGTCAGGTTAAACTCTGGATAATTTTAATAGGAGTTAACCATTATCAAGATACTCAAATTCCTGATTTGAGATACTGTGCTAATGACTGTAAAGAGTTAACAGAAGCTTTAAAAATAGCTACTCAACAGTTTCAGGAAACAGAAATTATCGCTCTTTATGATGATGGTCATAAAATTCCTATTTTATCAGAAATTACTACCAGTTTCCAACAATTTCGTGGGGCTAAACCGGAAGATACGGTTTTATTTTACTTTTCAGGACATGGTTATCTTGACTCTAATAATCGACCAATTTTATGTGTTACGGATACTATTTTAGAAGATTTAGCCGGAACGGGATTAAAGTTAGATATTTTGTTAAATGAACTCAGACAATGTAACGCACAACGTCAACTTGTATGGTTAGATGCTTGTCAGGAAACAGAACAACAAGAAGATGACAGAATTGAACAAAATCCTACTGGTCAATTGTTAGCAGTTTTAGAATTGCAAGCAGAACAAAGTCAGGATTTTTATGCCATGCTTTCCTGCAATAAGACAGAACGTTCTTGGGAAATTCCGGAATTAAAGCATGGTTTATTTACCTACTGTTTGATTGAGGGTTTACGGGGAAAAGCAGCTAATACGGAAGGTAAGATTGATGCGGATAGTTTGTTTAAGTATGTCGAACGCAACAGTAAAAAGTTTATTGAATATAAGAAAAATCCTCTAAATGCAGATGGTTTTTCTAAGGGGATGTTAGGGAGTTTAAAAGAATCATCTACTAAATTAAAAGTTAAGCGACTCCCTGTAGATGCTTCTCAAACTCCTCAAAGAATTGCCAGAGGAAGTGGGGAGTTAATTATTGGTTCGGCTAAATCTTCTACTCAGAGAAAAGCTTTAATTGTCGATGAGTTATCTGACTCGGAAGCTGATATTAGTCTATGTAGAATACTGCAAGCTAAAGGAAGTTTTGCAGTAGATTATTGTTTTGTGCGAGAGAAGCAGAGGCAAAATATTCAGCAAACTATTGCTAGTTATTTACAGTCAGAAAGTAATCAAATTGTTCTGTTGTATTTAGCAGGAACAATTGCATCTACTAACTCAGAAACTTACGAGTTGGTTTGCGATCGAGAAAACAGCATCAATTTGAATTTGCTTAGTCAACAGTTACATGATTCTCCTGTTAAGGAAATTGTAATTATTGCTAATATTTTAGATACAAGTGAGACTAATAAAAGTTTAGTTGAAATTTTGCAACCCAGTCAAGATAAATCTCTGTGTTTGATTACAACAACCACTTCTTCAGCTAACAATAGAAAGTTATTACATCAATTAGTAACTGTATTAGAAACCGCAGGAGAATCGGAAGGAGAATTTTGGGTTTCTGAACTAATTACTCAATTACAGAAATGGTGTGACTTCCAACCCGATATTAATTTAAAATTTTGGTTATCGGGTTCTACTGAAGTGATGGAAATTTTATCAGTAGAAGTACAACGTTCCCATGATGAAATATTTGAAATAGATGTTTGTCCTTATAAAAGTTTAGAAGCTTTTACCCAAGATGATGCTTACTTCTTTCACGGTAGAGAAGAATTAATTGCAGAAATTATCGAGAAATTACAATCTACTTCTTTCTTAGCTGTAGTAGGTGCTTCCGGTAGTGGTAAATCTTCTGTGGTTAAAGCGGGAGTTTTACCTCAGTTGCAAAAGGAAAGGTTATCTGATTTTGAATCGGAACAATTTCAACCCTGTCAATCTTGGGTGATGCTTCCAGGGGATAATCCTATAGATGCTTTAGCAAAAAGTTTAGCACCAAATAATCCAGATTTTTTAGAAGGGGTTTTACATTTAGGAGTTGATTCTTTAGTGGAATGGTTGAATCAACAACCTACAGAAATATCGGTGTTAGTAATTGACCAATTTGAAGAGTTATTTACCCCAACAGCAGAAACAGATCATATTAATTTTCTCAATCTTGTTTTAGGTGTAATTCAACAAACTGAGGATTTTTTTAAAGTAATTATTACTCTTAGAAGTGATTTTCTTGACGAATGTTTGGGAATGAGCGAATTAGCTCCTTTAATTACAAAATCTCAAGTATTAGTTCCATCTTGTCGTCTCGAAGACCAACAATATTGTCAAATTATTGCTAAACCCGCACAAAAAGTTGGTTTAGAAGTAGAAGATGGTTTAATTGCGTTGCTGCTGGAAGAATTAAAAGAAGGAAGTTTACCTTTATTACAGTATGCTTTAGAAGAATTATGGCACAAGCGGAACCGAGGAAAATTTACTGTTAAGGATTATCAGCAATATATTGGCAAATTGGGTAAATTTCTCAGTAATAAAGCTCAGGAAACCTATGATAACCTGAGTGAAGCTCAACAAAAATGTGCCGAGTCTATTTTTCTGTCTTTAGTATTTTTAGTTAAAGAACAAGAAGATAGTAATAAAGATACTCGTCGCCGTTTACCCATATCGGATTTATTAGTTGATAAATATAAAAATGTTTTAGATTCTACTTTGCAAGCTTTGATTAATGCACGATTGATTGTAGTTAGTGGGGAAGAAAATAACTTTTCTTTAGTTAATAAAGAACAGCTTAATGCTGATAACGATCAGGAGAATCAGCAAATAAATGATTTAGCTGGAGTTGACAGAGAAAATATGAATAATAAAAGCAAAGATAAAGTCACAGTAGAAATTGCTCACGAAATTTTATTACGGGATTGGGAAACTCTGAAATGGTGGTTAGATGAGAATCGAGAAAAATATCGCTTAATTAGAGAAATTAATCAAAAAGCACATGACTGGAACCAAAATGGGAAGCGAGATGGTTTCTTATTGTCGAAGGGTGCTTTAGCAAAATATGAAGAGTTTTATGTTAGTTATGCTGATGAACTTTCTAGAATCAGTAACGATTTTATTGACGTTAGTATTAAAGCAAGAGATAAAGCTGCAAAATTAGCAAAACGTCGTCAGCTTCAGATTATTGGTGGTTTAACTGGGGGGCTAGTTGCAATCTCAATGGTAGCTGGTGCGGCATTATGGCAGTTGCGTCGGGCAACTATTAGTGAGATAAATGCTCTTAGTAATTCTGCTGAAGCGTTATTGGAATCAAATCAGGAATTAGATGCATTGGTGGCTGGACTTAGGGTAGGAAGAAAGATTGAAAAGAGCTTTTTAATTGATTCTAAGACTCGATTTAAGTTGACAAATTTACTTCAAAATATTCTTTTTCGAGTTAAAGAGTTTAACCGTATAAAGGTTGATGGAGGTAATCTTACTTTTAGTCCTGATGGAAAAATAATTGCTGTTCAAAGTGGTGATGGAAAAATAGAACTTTGGAATCGAAAAGGACAGTTAATTTATACTCTTCAAGGTCAGAATTTTATTTTTAGTCCTGATGGAAAAATAATCGCTACTCTTGATAAAGAAGACAAAAAAATCAAAGTTTGGAATATAAAAGGAGAATTACTTAATTCTTTTCAAATTTACATTAAGGAAGATAGTTATAGATGGAATTTTGCTTTTAGTTCTGATGGAAATAAGATTGCTTATACTGACAATAGAAACCAAATAATTAAAATTTGGAATCTTGAAGGAAAACTCCTTGGTTCTTTTAATAGTAATGAAGAAAATGACAAAGTAAGTAGCGTACATATTAGTCCTGATTTTCAAAGGGTTGTTTTTGGTAATAAAGACGGCAGTATTCAAATTTGGAATATAAAAGGAGATTTACTTAATACTTTTCAAGCTTATGATAATGAGTTTATTGTTTACACAAAATTCAGTCCCGACAAAGAAACTCTTATTTCTGCTAGTTGGGATGGTAAAGTCAAACTATGGAATTTTCAGGGAGATTTAATTCAAACTTTTCAAGCCCCTGTAGCAGAAACCTTTGCAATGAAAGTCAGTCCAAATGGAAAACATATTGCTGCGTGGACAGAAATAGAAGCTGAGGGTTTTCAATTGTGGAGTGTTAAGCGGAATTCTGCTCAAAACCTTTTTGAGCGTGAGGGTGCAGTAAAGAACGTTACATTTAGTCTAGATGGAGGTACTATAGCTTTTATTGCTCAAGGTGCAATAAAAATATGGCATCAATTTGAACATGGTCCTTACTCTTGGGTTGAATCTCTTCAAGACGATGCACAAGATGTCGAATTTAGCCCAGATGGCAAAGTTTTAGCTTCTCTTAGCGACAGCACGGTAAAACTATGGAATATAGATAAAACAAAAAAATCTTCAAAGAAGTTAATTAAGTTTGGTGGTGAAATTATCGCAACAGTTAGTTATCGAGATGAAACTCTTTCTAGAAATGAAACCATTATCGAACTGTGGAACTTAGAAGGAAAATTACTTAAGGTTTTTCAAGGGCATACAGATAGTATAGAGAACATCGAATTTAGTCCAGATGGTAAAATTATCGCTTCGACTAGCAATGACAACACAATCAAACTATGGAATTTAGAGGGAGAATTACTTTATACACTCCCACATCAAAATATTCCTTATCCTCATATTATTAAATTTAGCCCTAACGGCAAAATTATTGCCTCAGAGGATGATAATGGTAAAGTAGTAAAACTATGGAATTTCAAAGGAGAATTACTTAATATTCTCTCACATGATGGCGGTATAGAGAATATCAAATTTAGCCCTAATGGCAAAATCATTGTTTCTATTGGTAGGGATAAAACTGTCAAAATATGGAATTTAGAGGGAGAATTACTTGGCATCTTATCTTATAAGTATAATTTTAATGGTGTTTTATTTTCACCATTAGGTGAAAATATTATTGTGTCTAGTGGCGGTTACATAGGAAATCGTTGGGAAAGAGAAGTCAAACGGTGGAATATACAAGGAGAATTACTTAGCACCCTTCCACATAAAGGTAGTGGCGATATTGAAGTAAGTCCAGATGGCAAAATTATTATTTCTTCTGATGAAACAAATCTCAAATTGTGGAATTGGAAGGGAAAATTACTTAGCACCTTTCCACATAAAGGTCGTGGCGATATTGAAGTAAGTCCAGATGGCAAAATTATTATTTCTTCTGATGGAACAAATCTCAAATTGTGGAATTTAAAAGGCGACTTAATTAGTAGTGTTCCATATACAGGTTATACCAGGACTATCAAATTTACTCCAGATAGTAAATTTATTATTTCTTTTGATAGTGATAGAGACAAAACACTCAAAGCATGGAACATACAACTCAAAGCATGGAACATACAAGGAGAATTACTAAGTAAATTTTCATATAGAGGTCGTAGTGACAATATTCAATTCAGCCCTGATGGAAAAAATATTATCACTATTAATAATGAGGTAAAAGTGTGGAGCTTAGATTTAGACAAAGTAATGATACGCGGCTGCAATTGGGCACGAGACTACCTAACAAATAACCCCAACCTTAGCGAAGAAGACCGAAAAATCTGCAATGGTATTGATACCAAATAAACCATACTCCCTTTAACAGCATTTATTTTTATTTATTTATATCCAATTTACTTTGATTTTGGAGCGGTTTTACCATGGCTATAGTTAAATTAACAAGGTAAAACCAATGAAATTCAAGAAAAAATTAAATCAATTAGTTAGCTCCGACGACATAATCACATTCCTCCCAAAAATTGAAATTTTCTCTTGTGCAAAAGACCACAATCACTTTAACCGACGGTTGCAACAAAGAGCAATTAATTGGGACATGATAAAACTAGCAATTGCTTACGGTAAATTCCAATATCATTCCAAAGCCAAAACCTGGACGCTATTAGATAAAAACCTAAAATTCACACCCTACGAAAGATTTACCGATAAACTGAGAGGTCTACGAATTATTGCTGTCAACTACTCCTTTGATGACACTCTCAAACTCTGCACCGCTTACTGGACATACGACTTGAGAAGATAATCCATCGAATTTAGTTATATTTATTTTCATTGATAGCATCGATCTAGCACCCACATTACGATGTCACTATAGAGATATTAAACAGTGACATGAACAGATTATTTATAGCTATCACCACATTAGGTTTATCAATTACTTATCCAGCTATTGCTAGTGCCAAGCAAATTGTTACGCCAACAATTTCCGATAATAGCCTTAATAAAGTAATAAATCAAGAGAGAAACATCTCCAATTTTTCCTTATCTAGTACCTCTAACAAGAAACAATTAATCGCCCGATCTGTTGCACGTTTAAACTTCAGTTGGCGTACCGCGCACAACTTAGAACTTGCTGCGGTAGCAATAAATTTCATTATGACAGCCAAGACACCTGATGTTGTTGCACTAGGGCTACTCCTACTTTCAGGACACGATATTTACCTTGTGAGGGCTAGGCTACATAACACTGGCAACGTTCCTTTGAGAGTTTATCCTCAAAATATCAAGGTTTATTATGGTAACAAATATACCAGTGCGATCGCAATACCAGATAATCGTTTCTTGCAACCGGATATACTAGAACCTAATTACTACATAGATAAACCTGTTATTTTTATAGCACCCTATGGTTTAAACCTTTTAAGGGATGTCCGAATGGGATATAGAGATAGCTCTATCAAAGTAATTAATGATTAGTTTCGGAGAGTGAAAATTATCATCGTAAAATTTCGGTAAGTGGGAAACCACTGTCTTTTAAGCAGTGGATGGAAACGACTCGACGGATTTTAATCCGTAGTCAAAAAATGTGTTATAATTAACCAGCAAACTTAAAAAGTAGCCTCAATGGTCTTTTGGCCGGAGAGAGTAGTGGCAATTGGCACCGCCTAGTGGACTGAGCAGTGTATACGTACTACGGTACGGTACTAGCAATGTGGTTGTTTGCCTAACGGCATACTTCGTAAACGAGCAATGTGAAAATCTTGGTTTTAACCAGATTTACAACTCCTCTGAAGAATCCACGCGGATTTATCCCGTGGAGTGTCAAACTCTATTATCCTGGGTGTATCTAGTGCCGCTACGCGGAAGTCAGAAGTCAGAAGTTAGAAGTCATAATTATTGATTGCTAAGGCTTTGAGCATTTTGTCACTGGTCACTTATTTCCGCCATCCTGCACTAGTGGTAATCTAGGGGGTAGGTAGCTGTGGTATCTTTTGAATCAAAGATTATAAGTATGATAATTGATCTATTCCTTAAGATACTCAGAATATCGCCCGAGCGCATAGCTGGAGGTAAACAAAGTGTCCTAGATAATTTACGATAACTATAAAATTAGATATCGTCTAGACATTTCTCTTGAACTTACTGAAAAATTGTATAGACTTTTAAAGTAAAAAACTCCCCTTATTTAAGGGGAGTAGAGTTCAATTATAATCCTAAAGAATCATTACTAAATTTAACTTACAGGTTGTTTTTCCTTCGCCAAAAACTTCTCTAATTCTGTCAAAGCATCAGCATCAACCTTAGTCTGCATCGGGCAGAATTTCGGTCCGCACATAGAACAGAATTCAGCAGTTTTATAAATATCGGCAGGCAAAGTTTCATCATGATATTCTTTTGCCCGGTCTGGGTCTAAAGATAACTCAAATTGACGATTCCAATCAAAATTATAACGAGCAGCAGAAAGTTCATCATCCCGGTCTCTTGCTCCCTGACGATGACGAGCAATATCTGCAGCATGGGCAGCAATTTTATAAGCAATTAACCCATTTCTCACATCTTCAGCATCAGGCAAACCTAAATGTTCTTTCGGGGTTACATAACACAACATCGCTGTACCATACCAACCAGCCATTGCCGCTCCAATAGCAGAAGTAATATGGTCATAACCAGGAGCAATATCTGTCACTAATGGACCCAAAACATAGAAAGGTGCCTCGGAACACTCTTCCATTTGTTTCTTAACATTAAATTCAATCTGATCCATAGGTACATGACCGGGACCCTCTACCATAACTTGAATATCATGTTCCCAAGCTCGACGAGTTAGTTGCCCCAAGGTTTTCAATTCTGCCAACTGCGCTTCGTCAGAAGCATCGTGAGTACATCCAGGTCGTAAAGAATCTCCCAAACTGAAAGAAACATCATATTTTTTAAAAATTTCTATGATGTCATTAAAGTGGGTATAAAGAGGATTTTGTTTATGGTGATGTAACATCCACTTTGCCAGAATGCCACCCCCACGAGAAACGATACCGGTGATACGATTTCTCACTAAAGGTAGATGTTCGATTAAAATTCCGGCGTGAATAGTTTGATAATCTACTCCCTGTTTAGCGTGTTTTTCGATGACGTGAAGAAAATCATCGGCTGTGAGATTTTCAATATTACCGTGAACGCTTTCTACAGCTTGGTAAACTGGAACAGTACCGATGGGAACCGGGGAGGCGTTGATAATGGCAGTCCGAATTTCATCCAAATTGCCGCCACCTGTAGACAAATCCATAACGGTATCGGCACCGTATTTGACCGCTAGCTTCAGTTTTGCAACTTCCTGCTCAATATCCGAAGAATTTGGAGAAGCACCGATATTAGCATTAACTTTACACTGGGAAGCGATGCCAATACACATCGGTTCAAGATTAGTGTGGTTGATATTAGCAGGGATAATCATCCGTCCTCTAGCAACCTCTTCCCGAATCAACTCACCAGGGAGATTTTCCCGTCTGGCAACGAAATCCATTTCTTCGGTAATCACACCTTGACGAGCATAGTGCATCTGAGACACATTTTTGTGCCCACTACGTTTAGCGATCCATTCTGTCCGCATATTTTTTCCCTTTAATAAACAGCTTCCCTCCGCTGGTATTAACCAGTCTCAGGTTCTAAGGGTATTTCTCAGCCTACTAATATTTAGGCACCCCTAGCTTAATCATTTACTATAGCACTTTTTTGGGTTCGGGGGGAAGTAAGTCAAAAGTTTAGGAGTTAGGGAAAAGAGATAAATCTTAAATCATACCTCATCATTCAGCAAGGTTGCGTATTAAATTCTTGTTTATTTATGACGAATTATTAAGTTTGCCAGTTCTAGACTGCTTTGATTTACTCTATTGATGGTTGAGAAAAATAGCAAAGGAGACTAATTTTGATCGTGGAATTTTCAAGATGGCTACAGAAAACAAATGTAGCCGAAACAATAGAGGATGAATTTAATCATTCGCCACAACTAAAGCAAATCTTAGGAAAATGGTTTCGGGTTTTGGTGGCAGTGGTAATGGCAGTTGGGATGTTTGTTATGCCGATACAAACAGTCAATGCTGCTCCGGCTATTGAGTTCACTGACTCTGGGCAAGCTTTGGGGAATTCCCAGAGCAATAGTATGAGTTTAGCAGATGTGGATGGAGATGGTGACAGGGATGCTTTTGTTGCTAATAATGGTCAGAACAAAGTTTGGTTAAATGATGGTAGGGGTAATTTCACAGACTCACAGCAAGCTTT
>JBARXI010000696.1:0-3325 GCA_049647275.1 Microcoleaceae cyanobacterium | reverse complement strand
TTCTCGGCGATAATTGAAAACATTACCGAATAATTAATAATTAATAATTAAATAATTCGGGTTTAAAGCCTCCCCTCGATCGGGGAAAAAAAGTGCTAGGATATTTCCTTATATTCAATCTGATGGTTAAAACCCGAGGTAATTATCCATTATCCATTATCCATTATCCATTAATGAATGCTGTTTTCTCGGAAAATATCCTACCAGGACAGTCGTTTTTCCCGATAATTCACACCACGGCAAAACCTGTAAATTGTCGAACATAAGGCGCTCGAAACCCCAAAACAATATCTGATGACGGTACTCCCAATTCTACTAATTGATGAGCTAATCCTACTTCAGTAAAATCGCGCTGAATCCAAATTTTTCCATCCTTAATATCGATATGAATTGGGCATCCATACATTCGCTCTTCATCACGCCATCCTACATACAGCAATAAATAGCGATCGCGTTCTAGGTCGAAAACTATTTCAGTCGTTTCCATATCTTCCTCAGAATGTTCGTGAGCGTGTTGATTGATAATTTTCTGAACTAATTCGCGATAATCTAGTTTTTCCATAAAGTTATCTCCTCCTTTTGAATATGAAAGACCAACAGTTTTATTTGATATCTTTCTAGCACAGCTTGTACAAATGAATCTGAAAAAAAATCTTGATAAATATCTGTAGGTACAGCCAGGTAAAGCACTCGTTCTGAAGCCAATTTTTCTAATGCTACACGATAGTTAAGAAATTGACCGACAGCTAGATGGAATTCAGAAACTACAGACCTGCCAACAAAGCTTTTTATTTCTAATGCTATCTTTTGAGTAGCCTTTTCAGCCAGAATAAACTTTTCTGCCTCCAGGTCTATATTAATCTTAAATTGTTTAGTTAGCTTAATAAATAGAGGATAGTTAGTAATTGTCTATCCATCTTTTTCTAAAGCGGTTCGGACTGTATCGTGAAAGATATCTTTTGCTGACATAATTAAAGTTATTTTTTAATGATTTTCAATTTTCTCAGAAATTTCTCTATAATTAATTATCCGAAGTTGATATTAGTTGTCTCAGCTCGTTAACATTTGAGGAAAACTTTAGTTCCCCTTTTTCTTCTTCAATTTTGGCTAACTTGAAATGCTCATAAATTTCTTCGCGTCTTTCTTCGCGGATATATTGCTTTAACAATAATTGAATTTCTTCCTTTTCATCTGTGGAAAGACCTTTGATTAATTCAACCACATCATTAAATGTCATAATTTTTTAGACCTCATCATACCAAACAAATTTTATCAGTTATTATAATCAAAAATCTCAATTATCTATGTTTGTAGTAGGGCTTTAGCCCATTCAACCTGGATATTAGGGCTGAAGCCCTACTACGAGCCTAACGAAATAAATTTTCTTAGGTATTATAATCAAAAATCTCAATTATCATTATCTATAAATGTCTGAAATAATAGCAGAACAAATTCGAGTTTATGGGACCGTACAAGGTGTCGGTTTTCGCCCTACTGTCTACCGCATTGCTAAAACATTGGGGTTGCGCGGTGAAGTTAGTAATGACGGACAAGGTGTCTTAATCAAAGTTCTGGGCGATCGCTCTACTATTGACAAATTTATCGCAAAAATTCATTCTGAACGCCCTCTCCTGGCAAACATCGAAAATATTACCAGGCAACCACTCCCAAACCAAAATTTCGCGGACTTTATCATCGCCTCCAGCACCAATAATAATATTAGCACAAAAATAGCTCCTGATGCTGCCACTTGCTCGATGTGCAAAAGCGAAATATTCGACCCCATGAGTCGGTGGTATCGCTACCCATTCACCAACTGCACTCATTGCGGGCCTCGTCTGAGTATTATCAAAAAATTACCTTACGACCGCCAAAATACAACTATGGCAAATTTTAACCTTTGCCCAGAATGTCAGCAAGACTATTCCGACCCCCTTAACCGTCGCTTCCACGCTCAACCTACAGCTTGTTATTTTTGCGGGCCGAAAGCTTGGTTAGAAAGGGCAGATGGTAAACCTGTTACTTCTGATATGTTTTCAATGTTGGATGATGTGGATGCGGTCTGCACTCTGATCCAACGGGGAATGATAGTTGCTATTAAAGGGTTAGGGGGTTTTCATCTTGCCTGTGATGCTACTAATGAGGAGGCGGTGCAAAAGTTACGTCATCGCAAACGTCGTCCGGATAAACCTCTGGCTTTGATGGCGCGAGATATTGAGGTAATTTCTGAATATTGCAGTATTAGTCAAACGGAACAGAAATTACTGGAAAGTGTTGCTGCTCCTATTGTGTTGTTGCAGAAAACTATTGTCCAACAGTTAGCACCTAGTGTTGCACCAGAACTTGTGTTGTTGCAGAAAACTATTGTCCAACAGTTAGCACCCAGTGTTGCTCCCGGACAAAATACTTTGGGTTTTATGTTGCCATATACGCCATTGCATCATTTAGCGTTGCGTCGTTTAAATGTGCCGATAGTATTAACAAGTGGCAATTTTTCTGATGAGCCTCAGTGTATTGATAATGAAGAAGCGCGGGAGAAACTATCAGAAATTGCTGATTATTTTCTAATACATAATCGCCCTATTTTTAATCGGGTTGATGATTCGGTGGTGCGAGTTATTAAGGAAGTTCCTCAAGTGTTACGTCGCGCCCGTGGTTATGCGCCAGCGCCGATTAATTTGCCTGTGGGATTTGCTGATGTTTCTCCTATTTTGGCAATGGGAAGTGAGTTGAAAAATACTTTTTGTTTGTTGCGTGATGGGCAGGGTATTTTGTCTCAACATATTGGGGATTTGGAAAATAGTTTGGCTGCTTCAGCTTATGAAAAAACTTTGAATCTTTATTTTGATTTATTGGAGGCTGAACCGAGTGTAATTGTTGTGGATAAACACCCGGAATATCTATCAACAAAATTGGGGAAAGATTTGGCTGTTGCTAATAGTTTAAATTTGATTGAAGTGCAGCATCATCATAGTCATGTGGCAGCTTGTATGGCAGAAAATGGTTTAGATATTGATTGTAAACCTGTTTTAGGAATTGCTTTGGATGGATTAGGTTATGGAGAGGATGGAACTATTTGGGGTGGAGAATTTTTATTGGCAAATTATCGCGGGTTTCAACGTTTAGCAACTTTTAAACCTGTGGCAATGATTGGGGGAGAAAAGGCTATTTATCAGCCTTGGCGTAATACTTATGCTCATTTGGTAGCTGCTTTTGGTTTAGATTTTCTTAAGGATTACGAAGATTTAGAATTATTTAATTTTTGCCAAACAAAACCTCTGGCTTTGCTCAATCAAATGATGGAAAAAGGGATTAATTCTCCCCT
>JBARXI010000695.1:0-3420 GCA_049647275.1 Microcoleaceae cyanobacterium | reverse complement strand
GTCTATAGTCAGGTATTTTTGCTGTCCGAATGTAACCAGTATCTCCAATAATATTTGGCGGAGCAACTTTCATGGCATCGATAATTCGATAACTAATACAGCAGGTTTTTGTTGAACTTTTGTTTCTAAAGGTCTGACTTTTTCGACAAATTTCATCAACTGTCTATAGTCAGGTATTTTTGCTGTCCGAATGTAACTAGTATTTCCAATAATATTTGGCGTAATATTTGGCGGAGCAACTTTCATGGCATTGATAATTTTTTGCTCTAATTTACGATAATCCTTTATCAAGTCAAAATTATCAACTCAAAAGTAATACAGTTAGGTGGGGGAAAGAAAAAATTTGCTGAATTAGAAATTCAGACCAGGCTACTAAATTCAGTTTTGATTTGAGTTGGTTTGTGATTCGATAACTAATACGGCAGGTTTTTGTTGAACTTTTGTTTCTAAAGGTCTAACTTTTTCGACAAATTTAATAAACTGTCTATAGTCAGGTATTTTTCCTGTGGGAATGTAATTAGTATCTCCAATAATATTTGGCGGAGCAACTTTCATGGCATCGATAATTTGCTGCTCTAAATTACGATTTACTTGAGGACTTAATAATACTAAACTCGGAGGAATTAATCTAGTTTTGTGAATTATCCGGAAATCAGTTTGACTAAATGTATTTTTATATTTTTCAAATTCTGATTCTGATAAAGCACCTGCATCAATTTCGTCTTGAGATAACCATTGTAAAATCTGTTTAGGAGTGCGATAAAATTTAATTTCTGTTAAAGTTAGACCATATAAGTCGTACAAGGGCATATAATATCCAGCCGCAGAACCTGGTTGCCCCAAACCTAGAGTTTTGTTAGAAAGGTCTTGTATTTTTTGGATTTTACTATTAGATTTAACTACTATTAAAGAGCGTAAATTGGAAAAACCTTGCATGGGAAAAATGGGATTATATTGTGATTTTTGTATAGCGATCGCTGCCAAACCAGGAGGAGCAAATACAATAGACCAAACACGTCTTTTTACTTGTTCGATCGCTTTTAATTCATTCAAAACAGGTTCTAATTCTACATACATATTTGTTTGAGCTGCCAAATAATTTTTCAATCCTTCATACTTTTCTAAAGAGCGCAATCCATTCTCATAACTCACAACACCAATAATTAACTTTCCAGTAGGATATTTTCTATCTTGTTGACAGGAATTTAAAATTAATGAACCTAGTAAAGAAAAAATTAAAAATAATAAAAAACGACGGGAAAACATAGATTTTATCAACTATTGACAAAGTTTAATTTAAGATAATACTATATAAATAAATAAATCAAATATATTATGTTAAAAAATCTAAAATTAAGTCATAAATTTAACATCTTACTTATCGTAGTTTTTTTAGCCGGAACTATCCTTGCGGGTAGTAGTTTAGCAGCTCTGTTAAATTATAGTAGTCAACAAGAAATTACATCTAAAGCATTAGTACTTCAAGACACTATATTGTCGGTGAGAGATTATACAGAAAACCAAGTTAGACCAGAACTAGAACAGCAAGCAAAAACAGAATTTTTACCACAGACAGTTCCTTCTTACTCAGCCAGAGAAGTTTTTGAAAAGTTTCGACAAAACCCAAACTATAGAGAATTTTTCTATAAAGAAGCAACTCTCAATCCCACAAATCTTAGAGATAAAGCTGATAACTTTGAAACACAGATTGTTGAACAGTTCCGGAATCAAACTAATCTTAAAGAATTAAGCGGATTTCGTTCTGGTCCTAGTGGAGAATTGTTTTATATTGCTCGTCCTCTAGCTGTCACAGAAGCAAGTTGTCTTGAATGTCATAGTACACCAGAAAGAGCACCTGAAAGTATGATTTCTCGTTATGGAAAAAGTAATGGGTTTGGGTGGAAACTGAATGAAATTATTGGCGCTCAAGTCATTTATGTTCCTGCTCAGAAAGTTTTCCAAAGAGCACATCAATCTTTTGTATTAGTAATGGGAATAATTGTAATAGTATTTGCTATAGCAATATTTTCCGTGAACTTTTGGCTAAATAGATATGTGGTTTTACCCTTAAAACAAATTTCTCAAGTTGCAGAAATAGTCAGTACAGGAGATATGAATGTGGAATTTGAGCATCAATCTAATGATGAAGTAGGTGTTCTAGCTGAAGCTTTTACTCGCATGAAAACAAGTTTAGCACTTGCAATGAAACGATTAGAAAAATATCGTGGCAGTTCATAATAATAAAAGTTGTTTAAACTCTTTTGCTTGTTGGGAATTAGGAATTTCTGCTGTTAATATTTCTACCAATTGTTGAGAAGTTATCTGAGGATATTGAGCGAGGGTATCCTCAATAATAAAATTAGCAAATGGTCCAATTATTAGGGCAAGTTCTCGCCGACAAAGTTCTATAAAAGAAGGATCTATCAGAGATATTTGTTGAGGGTTGACTACTTTTTCAGTAGTAACTTGACTAACACCAGTGGGGGGAGCAGAATTAATGGGAGTTGTGGGAATATGGGAAAGCAAAGATGATTGGTAACTAATCAATTCCTCCACTGCTTGTAAAGCTTCTATGGCAGTTTTGTAACGTTGCTGATAGTCATAACGCACCATTTTTTCAAGGATTTCTGCTAACTTAGGGTTGACTGGACTAATATTTTTAAATAGGGCAAACTGATATTCACCATTTTTGTCTTGGGGCAGCTTTTTGGGGGGTAAGCCAGTCAAAGCTTGGAGGCAAACTATCCCCACTGCATAGACATCGCTGCTCAAGTGGGGCCTGAAAGTTTGTTGCTCTCTAGGCATATACCCAGGAGAGCCAACAGCGACTGTGAGGCTAGTTTCTTCCCCCGTTATTTTTGTCGCTTGGTTGCTAACTTCTTTGACTGCCCCAAAATCTATTAAAACAATTTGATTATCCTTACTACGTCTGATTAAATTAGCGGGTTTAATATCCCGGTGAATAACTCTTTCTTGATGTACAAATGCTAATACTTGTAAGATGCTTTTTAAAAAAACGATCGTATAAGTTTCACCCATCTGTTTGCCTAGGATAAGTTCTTGATCTAATGGTTTTCCTTCAATATATTCTTGAACGAGATAGAATTCTGAATTTTCCTCAAAATTAGCCATCAAACGTGGAATTTGGTCGTGGTTACCTAATCGATATAATGTTTCAGCTTCTTGATTAAATAAGCGTTTTGCTATTTCTAATGTGGCAGCGTCTTTAACGGTGGGCTGAAGTTTTTTAACTACACATAAAGGATGACCTGGTAAGTGAATATCTTTAGCTAGAAAAGTTTGACCAAATCCTCCGCCTCCCAAGTGTTTGACAATCTGATAATGATTAGCTAGTTTGGTGTTCATTGGAGAAGTTTGAGATTGATGATTTTGGTAATCTATGATTAATTTTAACTTAGG